>DATKDD010000160.1:0-13604 GCA_035512875.1 Gemmatimonadaceae bacterium
AGCGAGGAGAATGGGCAAGAATCGTGAACACCGCTACGAGGCTCAGGTGCGTTGGACCGGAAACCTCGGCGCGGGCACGAGCGACTATCGCTCGTACTCGCGAGACCATGAGATCTCAATGGCTGGAAAGCCGGCGGTTCCGGGCTCGTCCGACAGGGCCTTTCGGGGAAGCCGCGAACGGTACAGCCCCGAGGATCTGCTCGTCTGCTCGCTCTCGGCCTGCCACATGCTGTGGTACCTTCACCTGTGTGCCGACTCCGGCATCATCGTGCTGGAATACCTGGATGAGGCAACGGGCACGATGGCCGAAACGGCGGAAGGTGGTGGACGCTTTACCGAAGTGGTGCTGCGGCCAGCCGTCACCATCGCCGAAGGCTCCGATGCCGGCGAGGCCGAGCGGCTGCACGAGCGCGCGCACAAGCTGTGCTTCATCGCTAACTCGGTGAATTTTCCGGTACTGTGCGAGCCTCGAATCCGCCGCGTACAGCGAAACACTCCGTAGGCGCGGAGAATTGCTGCAAGCGCGCGGCGCCTGACTATTCGTCGAGCGCCTGCACCGAACAGTCGGCGTGGCCGTCGTCGCCGTAGGTTACAGTGACGCGCCATGGCTGGCAGCACACCTGGCAGTCCTCGACGTACTCCTGAAGCGCGCCGCTTCCGGGATCGATGGCAATCTCCATCGCTTCGCCGCAGTACGGACAGATGACTGTCGCCGCCATGTCGGCCGTGCCATCACCGAGGGGAAACTCGCGATCGAGGCTGGTATCACCGTCCAGCTCGTCAGGCACATCATCGTCGAAGCCGTCGTCGTCAAACAGACGCATCGGCGACCCTGAATGGCGAAAGAGGCTGGGGGGTCACGGTCGCACCGGTGACGGCGGGGCTGGAACCGTTCGCACGAACTCGGCGAACAGCTCGTCGAGCACCTGGGCAGGGCTTTCACAGATGCCTTCGTGCACGGGAGAGCTCTGCAGCAGGTCGGACCTGGGGGCGCTCAACCAGTGGAAGCGCTCCGACGGAGGAAGCAGCGCCACCGGTCCGGAGGCTGGATCGCCCCGGGCGATGCCGTCGTGCACGGCGAGATAGCGGGAGAGAAGTCGAGCATCGACCTCCGGAAAGAGCGCGGCAAGGCTCGCCGGATCGGTCACCGCGCGCAGGCCGAGGAATTCAACCGTGCGGGCATGAAGCACAACCCCGACATTGGCGAACTCGCCGCGATGTACGTGTGGCACCACGCGCAGCACCGCGAAGTGATAGGTGATCCAGCGCTCGGTGTTCATCGACGTGCCGCCAGCCGGTGCTGTGGATCGGCAAGCAGCTGCTCACGGGCCTCGATCGCTTCGGCGACGAAAGCTCGCGGTTCCCGCAGGCGCTCGCTCAGGTACGAGACATAACGATCGCGAGCCGCGCCGGCACTCGGAAAGTCCGCGCCGCTCGTCGCATCCATCAGAAGGTCATCGGGAACCTGCCGCAGGATACCAGCGAGGACTTTCTCGGTGAGGCGCGTGGCACACTCGGCATCCGCGCCCTGAATGTCGTCGCTCAGGGAAAGAAGCAGATGCTCGCGAATGAGGGGAAAGGGCGATCGCGTGCGCCTCGCATCCACGCGGTCCCAGTCGTGGTGCGCATACAGCGCGGCGCCGTGATCAATGAGCCACAGCCGGTGCTCCCAGAGCAGAAGATTGGGGTTGCGGTGAGTCCGATCCGCATTGGTCGTGAAGGCGTCGAGCCACACGACGCGCGAGGCAAAGGCCGGCGTGACCAGCTCCGGCGCTGCCTGGAGCGCAAAGTTGAACGCGCCGTCCAGGTATCGCAGCCCTACGTTGACGCCGTGGCTGCCGCGGAGGAGATCCTGAATCTCGGGATCGGGCTCGCTTCGTCCGAATTGCGCCGGAACGTCGATAATCGCAAGCTCCGGCGTGGGAAGCTCCAGCGTGCGTGCGAGCATTCCCACGATCAACTCGGCGACGAGCGCTTTCGATCCCTGTCCCGCACCACGAAACTTCACCACGAACCGCCCTCCGTCGGTGTCCACCACCGCCGGCAGCGACCCACCCTCGCGCAGAGGCTGCACGTAGCGAACGGCAGTGAAGGTCTCGAGATCGGCCATGAGGAAACCGGGCGGCGGATGGCAGCGTAGGGAAATGAGCGTCGCGCAGTACGCGTAGCCTAGCCGCAAGAGCGAATCGAGGCTAGGACTGCCCGGGAGTACCAGGCATCCATGACGAACGGCATGCGGGATGCTCCGGAAAGCGGATAGGGCTCCGGATCGCTTGCCGCGGTGGCTGGCTGCCGCAGCCAATGCACATGTGGTCACACCAAACGTTAGGTTTCCCTGTCACCGCCATGATCCAGCCGACCCACCGTTCGAACTACTACGCGCAACCGAAAGGAAGAGCCGCCCGCGCCGGAGTTGGGCAGTATGTTCGGCGCGGAGTATCGACGATTGGCGGATTCCTCGCGCTCCTGTGGGTGGTGTGGCTCGTAAATGCCGCCTTGTTCGGCGGCTCGCTACTCGCATTCGGCATTCTTCCGCGAACGACTCGAGGCTTGGCCGGCATACCACTTCATCCGCTCCTCCACGCCGACACTGTGCATCTCGTGCACAATTCCCTCGGGTTGCTCCTGTTCGGCACGCTCGCATTCCTCAAGGAAGAATCCGATTTCTGGGTCGTGCTGATCGTCGGCACGCTCGTCGGCGGGCTGGCTGTGTGGCTCCTGGGACGGCCGGCGTTCCACATTGGAGCGAGCGGGGTGGTTTTCGCCTTTTTCGGCTACCTTGTATCAGTCGGGTGGTTCGAGCGCCGCATTGGAACGCTCATTCTCTCGATCGTCCTGTTCCTGGGCTGGGGTTCGGTGTTGTTGGGTGTGCTGCCGCTGCAGCGCGGAATCTCGTGGGAGGGACATTTATTCGGATTCGCCGCCGGCGTGTTTTCGGCATGGATGCTGTCGCGAGGCCGCGCCCGCGTACGCGCCCGCGGGCTCGCCTGACGAACGTAATCAAGTTAGGCACTAGACGCAGGTAATCCCCTTTCACACCCTCGGAGGCTCCATGGCCGATTATCGTAACCCGCTCCGCCGCTCACGCTCCAACCGGATGGTGGCGGGTGTAGTAGCGGGGTTGGCCGATTACATGGGCATCGATGTGACCCTGGCACGAGTGATTTACGTCGTGGGCTCGGTCGTATCGGCGGCATTCCCCGGAGCGATCGTGTACCTGGTGCTCTGGGCGATCATTCCCGAAGGCGACTAGCGCGCGAACATCGGCTTGGACGCGGGCGGCGCCGACGGCTTTCGTCGGCCGCCGGCAACCGCTCTACTCGTAGCGCAGCGCCTGCATCGGATCGACGCGGGACGCGCGCAAGGCAGGCAGGTAGCCCGCGCCGAGCGCGACGATCGTAAGCAGTATTGCCGAGCTGGACACGACCATCGGATCGTGTCCTTCCAGGCCAAAGAGCAGTGATCCCGCCGCCCGGCCCAGTCCGATTGCCGCGATGATGCCTATCACACCACCGATGAGCATCATCCATCCCACCTGTCGCAGTACCATCGTACGTACTCGCGCGCCGTCAGCGCCCAACGCCATGCGCAGTCCGATCTCCCGCGTGCGTTGCGCCACTGTGTAGGCGAGTACTCCGTAGAGACCGATCGCCGCCAGCAGAGTTGCCAGGAGCGCGAAAGCCGCCGACAGCATGCTGATCATGCGATCGAGAAAGACGTTATCCCGCATCTGCTGGGGCAGCGTCTTGAGGTTCTCAATCGGCAGGTTGGGATCCAGCCGGGCAATGACCGCCGGAATGGCACGGAGCGTCTGCTCGGGCGGGAGCGAGGTGCGCACGTAGAAAGTGATGAAACCGATGCTCTCGTCCTGGCGGTACGGCGTGTAGAACAGCGGCGGAGTCGTATCCTTCACGGCGCTGTACTTGGAATCCTGCACGAGGCCGACGATCTGAATGTTGAGCGAATCGTCAGGCCCTCCCTGCGCCATCCACTTGCCAACCGCCTCGCGGCCGAGGTTGAACTTCCTGGCAAAGGTCTCGTTGACGACGGCGACCCGTCCCGAGCCCTGCACGTCAGAAGTGGTGAACTCCCGGCCCGCCAGCAGCGGAACGCCTAACGTCCGGAAGAACTCAGTGCCCACTTCGTTGAAGCGCGCGCCGGCGTCGATGTCGGGGCCGCGCTCGAAACCCTCGACCGACACACTACTCCCCCAGTTGCTGCCCGCCAGCAGCGGGACCATCGCCGCCGTAACGCCGGTCACGCCGGGCAGCGCCGCGAGCTCTTCCTCGACGCGCGCGAACAGCTGCTGTGAGAGAGCGTTCTCGTATCCGTTCAGGTTGGGCGAAATGCCGAACGTCACCACGTTGTCGATACGGAGGCCCAGATCGACGCGACTTACGTTGGAGAGGCTCTTCAGAAACAGCCCAGCCGAGATGAGCAGCGCCATGGACAAGGCGATCTGAGCCGTGACGAGCGAGGTGCGGAACCGCGCCGCGGCACGCGCACCCGAGGGCTGGCCGGAGTTGGCCCTGAGCGTGGACACCAGGTCGGGACGTGTGGCGTGTATCGCCGGGTACATGCCGAACAGCAGACCTGTGCCTATCGACATTGCGGCGGCGAACCAGAACACCGTGCCGTCGAGCTGGAGATGGAGCATGGCAGCGGGCTGTGACGGCAGAATGGAAGCAATTCCCGCCAGAGTCCACTTGGCCACCAGCAGACTGGCAGCGCCGCCCATCAGGGCCAGCAGGCACGACTCGAGCAGGAGCTGCCCGATCACCTGACGACGGCTCGCACCGAGCGAGAGCCGCACGGCCATCTCGGTGCCCCGTGTCGCCGCGCGCGCCAGCAGCAGATTGGCGATGTTGGCACAGGCGATCAGCAGCACGATACCCGTTATGGAGAAAAGCATCAGCAGGGGCGTACGCGCCTCTTCGTGAACGGAACTCTGTCCCTTGACGCCCGAAGACAGTGCAACCTCTTTCGTTCGGAAGCGCGTCATGCCGTCTTCGCTCATTCCTTCCTGCAGCGGCGCTTCGACCTCGGTGATGATCGGCCGGTACACGGCATTGATCGTCCGTTGCGCCTCCTCGAGCGTTGTACCGGCCTTGAGCCGCGCAAACAGATATGCCCAGTAGCTCCGGCGGTTCTCGAAGTCATCGAAACCGGGCTCCATCTGACCGCGCATGGAGATGGGCACGAAGACGCTCGGTGTGCTGCCGAGAGTCGTACCGAAGAAGCCGCGCGGTGCAACACCGACTATGGTCATCTGATGGCCGTTGATGACCATCGTCTGGTTGATTACACCAGGATCGGAGCCAAGGCGATTCTCCCAGTAGTCATGGCTCAGCACCGCTACGTAGTTCGCACCGATCGTCTCATCGTCGCTAGGCACGAGCAGCCGGCCGAGCGCCGGAGCGACGCCGAGCAGTGAGAAATACGAGCCCGAAGCCATCATTCCCTCGCCGTTCAGCGTCTGCCCGCGATAGGCAAGGTTGGCGCCGAATGAGCGATGGGCGGCTATGCCTGTAAACGAGGACGGTGACTTCTCCAGGTCGCGGAACATCGCGTAGCTGAACACATCGTCGCAGTCTCCGGCCTGGCTGCACGACTGCGATCCCGGCTTTGGCCCCGGCGCCGAGAGATTGACCAGCTCCGCCGGCTCACGAACAGGGAGCGGACGCATGAGCAGCTGATCGAACAACGAGAAGATCGCGGCATTTGCGCCAATCCCGAGCGCCAGCGAGAGTACGGCGACCGCCGTCACGAACGGCGTCTTGAAAAGCGTACGGAGGGCGAATTTCAGGCTTCTCATTGGATTTGCTCGTTGGACTCTCGACCCTGGCCGGCCGGAAGGTGCGCGGAGGAACGTGGCTGGAGCGGTTGGCCGGCCGGAAAGCTTTCGCCGCCGATCTGAGACACACTATCCGGCGAATGGGTTTGAGCACCACTTCCGACAGCGACTAGCGCCGATGGCGGCATCACCTGGATTGCTCGACTCCATTCACCAGATTCAGACCGGTTCAGTCGGAAGCGTCGCCATCTCCGACAACGACTTCAGGATTGAAGCCGAGAAAGAGCCCCGTTTCGACGACTCCAGCGCGAATCCGTAGAGCTTGCGCCAGACCCGGGAGGTCGGCTATACCGCCAGGAAACCGGGCATCGATGATCAAGTGGCCTTCGTCGGTGCGGTACGGCGCTCCATCGGCGTTCAGGCGCATCACGGGCTCCCCACCGAGCGCGCGTATTCCATCCAGATGAGTAGTCCAGCCGAACGCCACGACCTCCACCGGAACAGGGTTCTTATCCCCGATCCGATCCACCAGCTTGCCGCGATCGACCGCGATGATCAGACGCCGCGAGCAGGAAGCCACGATCTTTTCCCACAGCAGCGCGCCGCCCAGCCCCTTCAAGAGATTGCCGTGCGGGTCCGCCTCATCCGCGCCATCGATCGTCAGTTCCAGCGCAGGATGCTCTTCGAGCGTCGTGAGGGGCACGCCGCACGACATGGCGTGGACTTCAGTAGCACGCGACGTCGCCACGCCGATGACATTCTGCAAACTGCCGAGCGCCAGGCGCCGGCCGATCTCCGAAACGGCGAGCCGCGCGGTGCTTCCGCTCCCCAGACCGATGACCATTCCGCTCGCGACACGATCGACCGCTCGCGCGGCTGCGCCTTCCTTGCCGCGAAGCCGGCCGTTGTTCACGGCGTGCGCCATTTGGCGCCATCGGCGGCGATGAGCGACTCGGCTTCACGAGGTCCCCACTCGCCGGCCGCGTAATTGGGAAAGCGGCCCGGCGGGGATGCATCCCAGGCATCGAGGATGGGATCGACCACCCGCCACGCCGCCTCCACGGCGTCGCTTCGCGTGAACAGCGTCGCGTCGCCGAGCATGCAGTCCACCAGCAGGGTTTCATACGCCGAATGCTCCGACGGACCGAACGAGCCGGCATAGCTGAAATTCATGCCCGCCGTCGCCATGCGAAACTCGTGGTCCGGAACCTTGACCTCGAAGCACAGGGAGATCCCCTCGTCAGGCTGAATCCGGAACGCCAACACGTTAGGGGAAATGCTCTGTCCTTCGGTCTCCGGAAACATCAAGTGTGGCGGCCGGCGAAATCGAATCGCGATTTCGGTGGCGCGGCGCGGCAAGCGCTTGCCCGAACGCAGAAAGAACGGAACTCCCTGCCACCGCCACGTGTCGATCATCAGCCGCACCGCGGCGTACGTCGGTGTCATGGAGTGCTTCTCGACACCCTCCTCCTCCTTGTAGCCGGCCACCGGCTTTCCCTCGAACGTGCCCGCGCCGTACTGCCCCGCCAGAGCATAACGCGCCACCTCATCCGCGTCGAACGGCCGGATCGCGTCCAGCACCTTGACCTTCTCGGTGCGCACGGCGTCGGCGCGAAACGCCACCGGCGGCTCCATTGCCGTCAAAGCGAGAAGCTGCAACAGATGATTCTGAAACATGTCACGGACTACGCCGGCTCCCTCGTAGTACCCGGCCCGGTGCTCCACCCCTACCGACTCGGCTGCGGTGATCTGGACATGATGAATGTGGTTACGGTTCCATACCGGCTCGAATATCGAGTTGGCAAACCGGAATACCATCAGATTCTGAACGGTCTCCTTCCCCAGATAGTGATCGATGCGGAAGATCTGATGCTCGGCGAACAGCGCGCTGACCGTGCCGTCGAGTGCCTGCGCACTCACGAGATCGCGTCCAAATGGCTTCTCGATGATCAGCCGCACCCACGGACGTGCCCTTGCGTCATCCAATCGAGGCGCCAAACCGCTCTCCGACAGCCGGGTCAGCGTCGGCTCGTACGCGTTCGGCGGCAGCGCGAGGTAGAACAGCCGTCCGCGCACTGCTCCATTCCGGGTTACCGATTCGCGCTCGATCGTCGTAAGGCGGTCGCGCAGTTCCGCGTAGACCGCCTCATCCGCCAGGTCGCCGTCGATGTACTCGAGCCGACCGGCGAACTCGTTCCAGGCTGAATGCTCGCTCGCTCCGACATGTGAGTCGGCCAGCGCGCCACGCATCGCGCCGCGGAACTCACCGTCCCGCATGCGCGCGCGTCCGATACCGACCACGCTGAAGTCATCGGCGAGGAGGCCGTCGTTCATGAGATGAAAGAGCGCCGGCACGAGCTTGCGGCGCGCGAGATCGCCGCTCGCTCCGAGAATGATCATGGTGCATGGCGTTCCCCGCTCGGGCAGCCGCGGCGCGGCCGCCACCTCTCGAGGCACGTCCATTGGAACGACCAACCCTTCGGTCATGTGGACTTCACCGAGTGCCCGCCGAACTCGCGGCGCAGCGCGGCGATCACCTTGGCGGAGAACGACTCGTCCTGGCGCGAGCGGAAGCGCGCCAGCAACGACAGCGTTATGATCGGCGCCGGGAGGTTCAGTTCCATCGCTTCCTGCACCGTCCAACGCCCTTCTCCCGAGTCCTCCACATATCCTCTGATGCTCGCGAGATCCGCCTCTCCCGCAAACGCGCGTTCGGCCAGCTCGTTGAGCCACGAGCGGATGACGCTGCCGTGATTCCACACCGCGGCTATCTGCCGGAGGTCGAGGTCGAAGTGCTTCGATTGATGCAGGATCTCGTATCCCTCGGCGTACGCCTGCAGCATGCCATACTCGATGCCGTTATGCACCATCTTCACGTAGTGCCCTGCCCCGGTCGGACCGACGTGTGCATAACCGTCCGGCGGCGCCAGGGAAGTGAACGCCGGCTCACAGTGGGCGACCGCCTCCGCCGAACCGCCGACCATGAGGCAGTAGCCGCCCTCGAGACCCCAGATCCCTCCGCTGGTCCCCGCATCCACCAGCTGTATGCCGCGCTCGCGCAGCTCCGCTGCACGACGCAGGGTATCGTGAAATCTGGAATTGCCGCCATCGATGACTATGTCGCCGGTGTCGAGGTGGGGCGCCAACCCCGCGATCGTCCCGTCGACAGGCGCGCCGGCCGGCACCATGACCCAGATGACTTTGGGGGAGGCGAGCCGTGCGCACAGGGCAGGCAGGTCGGCGGCCCCCACCGCCCCCAGCCTGACGAGGTCGGCCATCGCCCGGGGGTTGGTGTCATACACCACCAGATCGTGGCCGTCGCGCAGCAGCCTCCGAACCATGTTGCCGCCCATCCGACCAACCCCGATCATTGCCAGTTGCATTACCGATCTCCTTTCGGTCCAGGGCGACTGCCGGTCGCTGCCGTCGTTATTGCTCCATGGCCACCGCCGCGGCTCCAATGATTCCGACGTGCGGATTGACGATCACGTTCACAGGAATCTTCTCCATCACGTTGGACAGCCGACCCTTGGAGCGGAACGCGGTCATGAAGGTTCCGTCCAACAGCTTGGGTACGATGCGCGGCGCAATCCCACCGGCGACGTATACGCCTCCGGTCGCCATTATCGTGAGCGCAAGGTTGCCTGCCTGGGAGCCGTAGGCCCACGTGAACATGTCCAGTGCCAGCTCGCAGAGCGCGTCGGTCCCGGCAAGCCCATGGCGCGCGATCACCGGCGCCGGATCGGCACCCCGCATTTCGGCGCGTACGCTCGCCTGCTCCTTGATGTCCCCGACGCCTATGAGATGGTCGTAGATGTTTGCCAGCCCGGGCCCCGACACCACACGCTCGAACGACACGTGGCCGAATCTTCTGGCGAGTGTGGAGTGCAGCCGCCATTCGAGCTCACTCCCCGAGCTGAAGCTCGCGTGGCCGCCTTCGGATGCATGAACCTCGTAGGCGCCATTTCCCCAGGTGAGGAACGCCTCGCCGAGACCCGTACCCGCACCGATCAGCGCGATCGTCCCCCTTTCCTTCGGCTCCCCCGCTTGCAGCGTCAGTAGATCGGCGGCGTCCAGCCGATCCAGCCCGCGACCTACCGCATGCAGGTCGTTGATGACACCGGTACGCACAATGCCGATCTCCTCCCGCAGCACACCGACATCGATGATCCAGGCAAGGTTGGTGGCTATGCACTTGCCTTCCGATAACGGACAGGCAACCCCGAAACACGCCTGACTCGGAGTTTCCCCTACCTCGGCGAGAAACGCCTTGACTATAGGCGCCAGTCCAGGAAATTCGTCGCTGGCATAGCAACGCGTGGCGAGTAAGCGCGCCGTGTGGGCATCAATGTCTACCAGCGCCAGCCTGGCGCTCGTTCCGCCGATATCGCCGGCCAGGACCCTCATCGGCCGGTACCCGTGACGTTATGCTCCGCGCCGGCGAGTGAATGGCCGCGCAACGCGCCCGCGGCCGGGTGATCGACGAACCACGTGCCGCTGAGCGCGAACTGGATCGGCAGTTGCTCGGGTTGATAGGGTCCCTCGAGTGCGAGCGCCACCGCGCCGGCCTTGGCACTGCCCGCCACCACCACGATCACCGTTTCCGCATCGGCAATCACGGGAGGTGTAATCGTCAGGCGCAGCGGCTCCGGCTCAGGGCCGCTTGCCGGCACCACCTTCCGCGCGCTCTCCCGGAGAGCGGGAGAATGGGGAAAGAGCGATGCCGTATGCCCATCCTCGCCCATCCCGAGGAGGAGGACGTCGAGCCTGGCGGGCAGGAGCCGTGCGTAATCCCGCGCCGCTGCTTCGCGATCGGTGCGCTCCCCTTCCATTCGGTGCACGGAAGTGCCCGGTGTCAGGACGTGCTGCAGGAGCGCCTCGTGCGCCATCCGATAGTTGCTCGCCTGGTCATCAGGCGGTACGCATCTTTCGTCGCCAAAATAGATGTCGACCCGGTCCCACGAAATGCTCCCGACGATAGGTGGAACGGCCATTAGCTCGTATATCGGGCGAGGGGTGGAGCCTCCCGTCAACGCGAGCGCACAACGTCCGCGCGCCCGGACAGCCCCCTGCACCACCGAGGCAACGTGCCTTGCGGCGGCGCCGGCGAAGTCAGAGGCCTCGCAGACAAGCACGCGATCGGCACGGGGGCGGTGGTAAGGACCGCTCATGACATGAGTATGCCGCCCCCGATAGCGCGATGCAATCCCGCGCGACGTACTCCGGCCCCGATTGGTGCGCTGGCGCATGCGAACGCTCCCTGCCGAAGACTCATGCGGGAACGGCCGAAGAGATTGCGGCCACGAGATTGACGTTAGGCGCGGTCGGGGGATGTCATGGCCCCGATGCGACACGCGGCACCGGAAACCGGCGCCGCGTAGTATCTCGCTACCAAAGGCTTGCCCTTCGCCGGCGGGAGTCCGGTATTACGCCGAGCGGGCCCGCAGCGCAGGTGTATGCGACACCGCCGCACCATTTTGAACGATTGTATCGAGCCCCTCCCGCGCGCGTGCGAGCATGTCGGCTGGCAACGACGAGCTCAGCCACACTACATCCTCATTCAAGTCGCGCCGGTACGCTTCGAGCAAGTTGCTCCCATCCAGCGTGACGAGCACCGCGCCAAACGCGGGCTCAGGATCGATCTGCCCTACCAGGTCGGCGAGTTGCGCCACCGCGCTTCCCGACATTGACAGGTAGAAATCCCCCTCCTCCACGTTCGAAGCTCCAGTCTTGTTCGACTGAAGAAATCTCTCGACCTCCGCGCTCCGTGGCTTGACGATATTCAGCAAGGCGCCGGACGGCATCGTCTCCGCAACAACCCTCAATAGCGCGGCCGTATCGCCCACGCCGTCGACGGCGATCCAATCCTGGTCTTCGCCCGAATTACCGGTCACCGCCCCACGAATTCTCTTGAGCAGGCCCATCATCGTTCTCCCTCGGTCTTGGTTAACGAAGCCAGTCATTCGCCGGCAGCGCGTAACTCATTCTCCATTCATGCTTCGCGCCGTCGAGTCGCAGTGTTGCAAACAAGCGCTATCCTGCTCTGCTGCAATCGCTTCGGCTGTTTTGCCCTAACGCCGTGTACGGAACACTGTCCCCATTCGATGTCACCGCAGTCGCAGTTCGGTGACACAGATTACCATCGATGTGACCACCGTCACAGAACGCAGTCGCGAAAACCGTGAAATCATCATTGAGACCGCCATCCCAAGGCGGACGTCACAACCCGCGGCCCCGCGACTCAAAGGCTGCCCATTCCTCACCATTAAACGTTTGGCAAGGCTGATCGGCTTTCGTATGATAGGCGGGTGCCGGTAGTCTGGAGACAGGTGACCGGCCCTGCGCCCGACTGTACTTTTCCTGCTCCCACGACAGTAGAGACCACCAAATGACAGCTCCTGCCAATCCGTTTCTGCTCGCGCTCGGCCTGTTGACGGTCGTGCCAGCCTCCGTGCTGGCCCAGGATGGCGTTCTCCGATCGGCGCATCACGACTATCGCGTGGTCACCGTCGCCGAGGGCCTCGTAAACCCTTGGTCGATCGCCTTCCTGCCGGGTGGAGACATGCTAGTCACCGAGCGCGCCGGCCGGCTTCGCGTGGTGCGTGACGGCAATTTGCTTCCCGACCCGGTCGCAGGCGTGCCAGCGGTCCGTCAGGGAGGGCAGGGCGGGTTGCTCGACGTCGTGCCGCACCCGCAGTTCGCATCGAACAGGTTGCTCTACCTGAGCTATGCCAAGGCGAGCGCCGACACGATGGAGGGCACGACGGTGGTGATTCGCGGTCGTTTCGAGAACGACCGGCTCACCGGCGTGGAGGAGATCTTCGTGGCCAAGGCGTGGACAACGGGACGCGGGCATCACGGATCTCGCCTCGCGTTCGATCGTGACGGCTACCTGTTCATCACTGTGGGCGACCGGCAGTCTCCATCGCGCGGCGACCTCACGGCGCACCCGGCACAGGACCTGACCAATCATTACGGCACCACGATCCGGCTGCACGATGATGGCCGCGTGCCGACGGACAACCCGTTCGTCGGTCGCGGCGACACGCTGCCCGAGATCTGGAGCTACGGTCACCGCAACGCGCAGGGCATGGCCGTTCACCCGGAAACGAACGACCTGTGGCAGAACGAGCATGGCCCGCAGGGCGGCGACGAGTTGAATCTCATCGAGCGCGGCGCCAACTACGGCTGGCCGGTCGTGGGCTTCGGTGTCAACTATCGCAGCGGAGCGGCCATCCACGCCGGCACGCACCGTGAGGGCATGAAGCAGCCGGTGCACATCTGGGTGCCGTCCATCGCGACCTCCGGGCTGCTCATCTACACCGGCGACCGCTTTCCTCAATGGCGCGGCAGCATGTTCGTTGGTGGCATGGCCGGCGAGCAGCTCGCTCGGCTCACACTCGACGGACAACGCGTTACCCATGAGGAAACCCTTCTATCGGGAATGGGGCGCATCCGCGATGTGCGGCAGGGACCGGACGGCTTCATCTATCTGGCGATCGATCATCGCGGAGGTGAGCCGACACCGGTTGTGCGCCTGGAGCCGGTCGTGCGGATCTACTGAAGAACGCCGGCTAAAAGCTCGGCCCGGCCCGTCGCGGCTGGGCCATTTCGGCATGGCGATCGAGGAGGTACCAGGCTCCCCTTGCCATCCGACAAGAGAGGCGGTATTCTCCCCTCGACGCTCGACAAGAGAGTTCAGGGTGGCGCAGTCTTCAAGCGACGTTCTGCAGGGAACGCTGGATCTTCTGATCCTGAAGACCCTGTCGCTCGAGCCAATGCACGGGTGGGGAGTAAGCCAGCGGATTCA
>DATKDD010000161.1:0-2338 GCA_035512875.1 Gemmatimonadaceae bacterium
GCCGCAAGCGCCAGCTCGCTGTCATCACCAACCGAGGCACCGATGATGAAGTCCGGACCGGCAAACCGGCGCACCACCGCGGCCGGTACATCGTCCGCGCCGAGGTGAACCCCGGCTGCCCCGGCGGCCAATGCAATGTCCGCACGGTCGTTCACCACCACCGGGACCCGCACGGCGACGACCATTCGCCGAGCGGCTTCGACCTGCGCCCGCGCGTCGGCGTCCTTGAGCCGGAGTTGCAGCATGGTTGCACCTCCGTCGACCGCCAGTCGTGCGCGCGCCACGAGCCGCTCCAATCCATCGCGGGCGTCATCGGTAATCGCGATGAGCGTGAGTGAGGCGGGATCGAACATGCGACGCGGCGACGCAGGCGTGTACGGATCCGCGCTCGTCAGGTGCCGCCCTTCTCACGCGATCGCTGCCGCTGCTCGCGCCGAATTTGCGCGCGCGCTTCGATGTGCTCCCGGAAAGTCACGCGAAACTCGTGATGCCCATCGGGGTGCGCAACGAAAAACTTGTACGGCACCTGGGCCGGGTAGAGCGCCGCATGCAGGCTGGCTCGCCCCGGCGCCGCGATCGGGCCGGGCGGGAGCCCGGCGTTCCGGTAGGTGTTGTATGGCGATTCGATCTCCAGGTCGCGGTACAGCACCCGGTTCGTATGCTCGCCTCGCGCGTACTGGACGGTAGGATCCGCCTGAAGTGGCATCCCGTCGCGCAGCCGGTTGTGATAGACGGCGCTGATCACGGGCCGCTCCTCGTCCAACCGCGCCTCCTTTTCTATGATCGACGCGAGCGTCACAATGTCGTGACGGTTCATTGCAAGCCGCTGCAACTGCTCGTCCCATTCCGGCTCCCACACCTGTTCGAACCGCCGCACCATCATCTGCACTATCTCGTCCGCCGGGGTTCCGAAAGTCAGTTGGTAAGTGTCGGGGAACAGATATCCCTCGAGATCGGGAGTCGGAACGTCCAACCGGCGGCGCAACGCGGTATCGCGCGCCGCCGACCAGATCGAATCGGCCGGCGTCCCCGCGGCTTTCGTGATCAGCGGAACGATGTCGGCAAGCTTGTAGCCTTCCGGCACGGTCAACCGTCGCTCGTCAGGCCCGAGCGACAATCGCTCGAGCATGCTGTTCCAGGTGGACGAAGAGCATCCGAAGCGATAACGGCCCGCCTTGATGGCGCGCTCGCGCCCGGTAGCCGTGGCATACATCCGGAACAGCCGCGTCGACTTGATCAGCCCCACCTGCCGAAGCGAGTCGGCGGCCGCGTTGAGCGAGGCTCCGGCGGGAATGTTCACGGCGCGCATGGTGTTGCGTGCGCACCGCTCGGGATCGATGCCGCAGCCGGCGAGCACCGCGCACGCCGCAAGAAGTGCCGCAAGCCTAACGTGCATCAAGCGCATGCTGCAGCAAAACGGTGGCGGCCAGCGCATCCACGTCCCCGCGCCGATCGCGGGTCGAACCGCCGAGTTCTCGCACGGCACGGAGGGCGGCGGCAGTGGTGTACCGCTCGTCCACCAGCCGCGTCGGCAATCCCGTGCGCTTCTCGATCTCCAGCGCAATGCGGCGCACCTCAGTCGCGCGCGGTGTGTCGTCGCCTTCATCATCGAGAGGCAGGCCGAGCACGAACCCCCGCGCCTCGAGCTCCGTGGCTCGCGCGATGAGTGCCGCGATCGGCGGCCGCTTACCCACGCGGCGCACGATGTGCCCCGCCGGTGACGCGATGGTGCCCGTCGGGTCGCTCACCGCGAGCCCGATGCGCCGCTCCCCCCAATCGATGGCGAGCAGCCTGGCGTTGGTCGGGAATCGGGAATCGGGAATCGGGAATCCGGTCCGTACTGGAATTGTGGAATGCATGCCAATGCCAACGATCCTTCCAAACTCACGAATTGCACCAGTTCCGCGCAACGAACGCTGACCCGCTCTCCGCCGCCGGCGAGCTCTCCCGCTGTCCACCCCGCGTCCCGCGTCGCGCACCCCGCGTCGCGCACCCCGCGTCGCGCACCCCGCGTCGCGCACCCCGCGTCGCGCACCCCGCCAATTCACGCCTGGGCCATGGTGGCAAAGAACTCCTTGTTGTTCTTCGTGCGCCCCATGCGCAGCAGCAAAAACTCGATCGCCTCCGTCGCCGGCATGTCGCCGAGGAAGTTCCGCAGCAGGTACACGCGGTTGAGCTCGTCCTGGTCGAGCAGCAACTCTTCCTTTCGCGTGCCGCTTCGCTGGATGTCGATCGCCGGAAATACGCGGCGATCGGCGATCTTCCGGTCGAGCACCACTTCCATGTTTCCGGTGCCCTTGAACTCCTCGAAGATCACTTCGTCCATCCGCGAGCCCGT
>DATKDD010000162.1:0-3020 GCA_035512875.1 Gemmatimonadaceae bacterium
ACGCACCGCATCGACGATCTGCTGAATCGGCTCCTGGATCGCCTCACGGATCTCGCTCGAGTGCACGCGCACGGTCTTCGGAATGCCCGAGACGAGGTCGCGTCCCTTCACTTCCATCTCGCGCTCTTCACCCACCGGGGCGGCCGATCCGAGGTTGATCTTGATCAGTTCCGCGGTGGGCTCGCCGATCAGCAGGTTGTAGTTCTTGCGCATGAACTGCACGATCGCGACATCGAGCTCGTCGCCGCCGGTCCGGATCGACGTGTCGCTGACGATCCCTGACAACGCGATGACTGCGATCTCGGTGGTACCGCCACCGATGTCGAGGACCATGTTTCCGGTCGGGGTCTCGACCGGCAGCCCGACGCCGATCGCCGCGGCCATCGGTTCGGCAACCATGAACACTTCCTTGGCGCCGGCACCTAACGCAGAATCGCGCACGGCGCGCTTCTCGACCTCGGTGATGCCCGAGGGAACGCAGACGATGACCCGCGGCTTGACCTTGAAGATGTGCTTGTCGATGATCGTCTCGAGAAAGTACCGGAGCATCTTCTCGGTGACGTCGAAGTCGGCGATCACACCGTCCTTCATAGGGCGCACGGCGATCACGTTGTCGGGGGTGCGCCCCAACATCCGCTTCGCGTCCAGGCCAACGCCCTTGATCTTGTTGGTTCCGCGCTCCAGCGCGACCACGGACGGCTCGTTGAGGACGATCCCCTCACCTTTTACGTAGATGAGGGTGTTCGCCGTGCCAAGATCCACGGCGATCGCATTCGCGGGAAAGAAGGACGTCCCGACCTTCCAGAGTGGCCAGCGCATCAGTTTGTCGCTCGACCGTTCCATGCGGAACGGGCCGGGAATCGCGGCGAGAAAACCACGGTGGGTATGGTCAAGGTGAAAAACCTAGTGAGTGCCTAATAGGGGAGCAAGATGTTGTCTTGACACAACCTAGCGCGTGCGGCTATCTCTTGCCCGATGCAGCGTTCGCCCTCCCGAGAGGTCGCCATCGTCGACTCCGCCCAGTGCGACGCCTGCGGCCTGTGCCTTCCACTGTGCCCCCCCGGCGCCCTTCATCTGCGCCGCAGCGGTCTCCTCATAGACGACGCAGTGTGCACAGGGTGTCATAAGTGCATCGCGCCGTGTCCGGTGGGGGCGCTGGCCATGGTCGCTCGGCAATCGGGAATGGGGAATCGGGAATCGGATCTGCCCGGTCGATTCCCGATTCCCCACTCCCGATTCCCGGTGGAATGAGCCCTGTACGCGTCGACGTGCTGATCGTGGGCGGTGGCCCCGCCGGGCTGGTTGCCGCTCGCGAGCTGCGGAGGCTCGACCCCGGGCTGGACGTGCTGCTAGTGGAGCGCGACCGGGCGATTGGGGCACCGGTGCGGTGCGGCGAAGGGGTGGGCGGTGCCGGCCTCTCCGAATTCGTGGACCCGGCGGCGGGCGACTTCATCAGCCGCCGCATAACGAGGGTGATCTTCCGGGCGCCGGATGGCCGCGAGGTTCGCGTGGCCGAGGGCGATGTGGGTTACGTGCTCGACCGCACACGGTTCGAATCGGCGCTCGCCGCCGAGGCGGGCGCTGAAGGCGCCGTGATCCGCACCGGGACCGAAGCGACCGGAGCCGGGCGGATCACGGCCACACCGGGGGGCCACGCCTGGCGAGTGGCAATGGACGGTCCGTGTGGTCCGCAGACGGTGGACGCGCGGGTGCTGATCGGCGCCGATGGTGTAGAGGGGATGCTGGGGCGCTGGGTGGGCCTCGATACCCGCGTTCCGGCTCGTGACATGGAGAGCTGTGCCCAGTACGTGGTAGCGGGGATCGAGTTCGATCCCGACGCCATCTACCTGCACTTCGGGGAACGGATCGCTCCCGGCGGTTATGCATGGGTCTTTCCGAAGGGTGTCGGCGTCGCCAACGTCGGACTCGGCATCGTAGCACTCCACGCCGATCGCCGGCCGGCACGAGCCTACCTCGATGCCTATCTGGCGCAATATTATCCGGGGGGAACGCGTACCGGCTATACGGTCGGTGGCGTGATCGTGCACACGACCGTGCGAAGAACCGTCACCGATGGCGTGCTGCTCTGTGGCGATGCGGCGCACATGATCAATCCCCTGTCAGGTGGCGGTATCGTCAACGCGATGAAGGCGGGCAGGCTCGCGGCTCACACGGTTGCCGCGGCGCTCCGAACGGGAGATACATCCGCGGCGCATCTGCAGCGCTACCACGACGACTGGATGGCGCTGCTCGGCGACGATCACGTGCGCTTCTATAGGGTGAAGGAGGCGCTGAACAAGCTGCCGGATTCCTTTTTCGACGGTCTGGCGCGCACGGTCAGCCGCATACCGGAGCGCAAGCGCACGTTAGGCCGCATCTTCGCCCACGCGATGGTCAAGCATCCGGGGCTGATGCCGGTGATCGTCAAGTATTTCGCGTAAGGCAGTCTCCCTGCCACGCCCTGGCTCGCCGGCCATCCAACGAGGAGCCCATCATCGGGACGTTAGTTCAGTCATGCAGGAGCCCGGTCGCTGGAGAGGTCAAAGCCCGGCCGGTTTCTCCCGACGCGCCGCTGGAGCGCCGACCCTGCCGGGACGCAGTCTGTGAATCACACTCGTGCCCACCGCGCACCGGTTCGTTGCTGCCGCCATCAGCCATTCGGCGGGCGAAGTGAGCCCGATTCCCGGGCGAGGAGGCGACCAGAGGTAGACAGGCAGCCGTGGGATGTCGAATCGGCTGCCGCGCCAGCGTCGAGCGAGCGCTACCGCGCCCTCGTAGTCCGACTCGCGGGCAAGACGGGCTTCTCGCTTTCCCGCGGCTCCGAAAGGGTAGCTGAGCAATGGCGCCGCGCGGTCGCAGCCGGCGCGGAGCGCGGCGCGCGACTCCTGCAACTCGAGCCGCACCTCCGCCTCGTCGAGCCACGTCAGGCGCGGATGCCGCGCCGTGTGCGAGCCGAACGTCACGCCCCGCGCCTCCCACCGTCGCATGTCGCGCCAGCTGAGATGGGCGAACCTCCGCCC
>DATKDD010000163.1:0-2842 GCA_035512875.1 Gemmatimonadaceae bacterium
AGCGGAGCCAGGGATCGGGCGTCGGCGCCACGGTGACGGTGGTCGAAGGCGCCGGACACTTCGACTTGATCGCGCCGCAGGCACCCGCCTGGAATGCCGTGGTGCAAGCCGCGCGCGATTTGCTGGGCGGCGCGCCCTAGCGACAACCGCGATGACGTGCGTGTAATGGGCCAACGTCAATCAGCTCGCAAGGCGACCAGGGGGTCCACACGACTCGCCCGCCTGGCAGGCAGCCACGCCGCCACCGCTGCGGCCGTGGCGAGTAGGATGATTGCGCCAAGTAGGACTCGGGGCTCGCCCGCCTGCACCTCGTACAGAGCTCCGGACAGAGCCTTGCCGGTTCCTAACGACAAGACAACGCCGGCCAGCAGCCCCGCAACGGTCAGAACCATTCCGCGGCCCACCACTTCGCGCAACACCACCGCCCCCCGCGCGCCGAGCGCCATGCGAATTCCGATCTCCTGAGTGCGCTCGGTAACCGCGTTCGCCAACACCCCGTAGATGCCCATCGCGGCCAGAATGAGGCCGAGCGCGGCGAAAATGCCGATCAGCGTGGTGAGGAAACGCTCGGATGTTTGCGCACGTGATACTACGGCCTCGAGTGTACGCACGTCGTACACCGGAGCAGACTTCGTCAGCTCGCCGGCTGTCCGCCGCATCGCTGCAACAATCAGTTCGGGCGGCGACGCCGAACGCACCACCATTGTCATGGTGGTCGAAGGAGCCTGAAGGGCATGCCGGAAGACCTGAGGCTGCGGTGCATCGCGATATGCACCGTCACGCAGGTCGCCCGCTACTCCGATGACGGTAAACCACGGCTCGTCGTCGGCAGAGCCGCCGAGCTTGAAGCGATGCCCGATCGGGTTCTCGTCATGCAGGATGTCGCGCGCAAACGCGCGGGTGACGACTGCGGCCAGTGTCGCCGCGGATTCGGCGTCGTCGCTCGAATCAAAGCTGCGTCCTCGAACGATCGGAATGCTCATCGCGCGAAAGTAGCCGGCGCTAGCCGTGCGAAGCTGCGCCTCGGGGAGCGACGCGTCAGGCACCACCGTCTGACCCTCGGCGTACACGCGGGTAGTGAGGGGATCGGCATCGAGCGGGAGCCGCGTCACGGCGCCGACACCGCTGACGCCGGGAAGCTCGGACATCCGTTCCTCCATCTCCCGGAACACGGCCATTCGGCGCAGCGGATCCGGGAACTCGCTGCGGGAGAGGGATATCGTCATCGCCAGGACCTGATCCGGCCGGAATCCCGGATCGGCACGCACGAGTGAAGTGAAGCTGGCAAGGAGCAGCCCCGCGCCCACGAGCAGGACCGTCGCGATGGCGACTTCGGCGACCACCAGGCCATCACGCAGCCGCTTCCGGGTGCGTCCCGCCGAACCAGGGCGTCCGCCCTCCGCCATTGCCATCGCCGGTCTCACCCGTGACGCGCGAAGCGCAGGTAAAAGCCCGAATGCCACGGCAGTGCTTAGCACGAGGAGCGTCGTGAACGCGAGCGCCGCTCCGTCGACCCGAATGTCATTGAGCCGCGGCAGCGCAACGGGCGCCATTGCAAGAAGCAACGGTACGGCAGCGAAAGCGATCGCAACCCCGATCACTCCGGCCAGAATCGCGATGACTCCGCTCTCGGTGAGCAGCTGCCGGACGAGCCTGCCCCGGCCGGCTCCCAGCGCGGTGCGCAGGGCAAACTCGCGCGCGCGCGCCGACCCGCGTACGAGCATCAGATTTGCCACGTTCGCGCAACCGATCAGCAGTACGAACAGGGCGCTGCCGAATAGCAGCAGGAGCGGCCGTCTGGCGTCGCCAGCCACCTGCTCCCGGAGCGGTACTACCGTTGTACCAAAGCCGGCGTTCGTTTGCGGAAGTTCGGTGGCCAGGGCACGAGCGACAGACGACAACTCCGCCGACGCTGCTTGCACCGTCACTCCGGGGGCCAGCCGGCCGACGACGTGCATCAGTCGTACTTGCCGGCGAGCGATGAAGCTTCCGAGCACCGGAAGCGGTGCATAGATCTGCGGTGACGCGTCAGGCAGCCGCGCATCCGGCGGCAGTACACCGACCACCACGTATGGTTCGCCGTCGAGCGTGATCGCGGTTCCAACGATTGCCGAATCACCGCCGAAACGTGACGCCCAGTAGCCGTGAGAAAGTACGGCGGCACGTGGCCCACCCGGCTGCTCTTCGTCGGACGTGAACGTTCGACCCAACGCGGCATCAACGCCAAGCGCGGGAAACAAGTTGGCCGAGACAACGCCGACTTGGAGCCTCTCCGGCGGGCCCTCCCCGGTCAGCGTCAGGTTCCACTCGGGAAAATACGTGGCGAGCGCGCTGAAACTGGCGGCTCTCTCCCGCCAATCCCGATAATCTCCTACCGATACGACGGCGCGCGGCTCCTGCCGCTGGGTATCGTTCGACCAGACCATGACCAGCCGGTCGGCGTCGCTGTACGGCAGATCGCGCAGGAGTACCGCCGAAACGACGGTGAAAACGGCGGCGGTCGCACCCATGCTCATCGCGAGGGTGGCAATGACCACCGCGCTGAAGGCAGGTCGCCTGACGAGCGACCGGAGTGCGAGTCGAAGATCATCGCGCAGCACGTGGGATCCTCCATGATGGCGGCGCAGCCAGAGCGCGTCGGAAAGGGCGCCCAACGCGCGCAGAACGAGGTCGATGCGGGCAAGAGGTGCGGGAATGGCGTCGCGACTGAGTGCCTGCTGATGGGCCGCGAGCTCGCCGAGCCATTCGTCCACCCAGTCGTTACGCGCGAATTCCGGCACGAGCCACGCAGCCACTCGAACTACGTGATGACCCGGTGGCCGTGCCCCCAGGGAGCGGCTCA
>DATKDD010000164.1:0-5044 GCA_035512875.1 Gemmatimonadaceae bacterium
TCAGGGCCACGGCAGCGTGCTGGAGCACGCGAACTATTCCGTGCTCATCGAAGGCGTGAGTCGATCGCTCACCCACGAGCTCATTCGCCATCGGGCCGGCTGGGCGTACTCGCAGTTGAGCCAGCGCTACGTGGATGAATCCAAAGCCGACTACGTGGTGCCCCCCGCCGTAATCGGCGAGCCTGCGCTCGAAGAGGCGTGGCGCAAGCAGATCGACGAAGCGCAACGCGCGTACGTGAGCATGGTCGAGCAGCTGATGGAGCGCTACGCCTGGGTCGCCGACAAGGTGCACCGGCGGAAGATGGCGCGCGAAGCCGCGCGGTCAGTGCTGCCGAACGCGACCGAAACCAAGATCGTCGTCACTGGCAATGCACGCGCATGGCGGACGATGCTCGAACTGCGCGCGAGCGAGGGCGCCGAACTGGAGATCCGCCGGCTCTCGGTCCTTGTGATCCGACTCATGCAATCCGAAGCTCCCGCATTCTTCTCCGACTTCGAGATCTACGAGGGAGAGGATCGGAGAGAAGCGGCGAGAATAGAGTACCATAAAGTGTGAGGCGCAGAGCCAGGTGAGGAGAAGTGCGAAGGGCGAATTGCGAAAGGGGACGGAGCTTCGCAATTCGCACTTCGCATTTCGTCCAGAAACTCTCCGCCGATCTTCTCCTCACTCATTGCGCGCCTGACGGCTCGCTTTTATCTTGCGCGCCAATCGTGACGGACTGGCGCCTCTCTCCCGCATTGGCGGGCTCGCCTGGCGACGCGACCGACTCCTTTGGGAGTCCGCCCCCAACAGGGTGCGTGCTGCACTCGGCGGGAGTAGATGGCGAGAATCGGCTTCGCGTTCAATCTGAAGCCTGACACGGACGCCGCCACGCTGGTCGATGACGAGACCGGCGGTACCGAGGACGAGCCTTCCTCCTCAGGCACGCCAGCTTCCTCCACCGCACACCTGACGCGTTCCGAATTACTTGCACTAAGCGACGAATTCGCCGAGTGGGATAGCGAGGAGACGGTCAGCGCCGTGGAGCACGCGCTCGCCCCCTTTGGCCAGGTGATTCGGCTCGATGCCACGCCCGAGTTTCCCGCTCGGCTCCGCCGCGCGCGGCCTGACATCGTGTTCAACATGGCGGAGGGGCTGAGAGGTCCCAACCGCGAGGCACACGTCCCGGCCATCTGCGAGTTCTACGGTGTGCCGTACTCCGGCAGCGATCCCTATACGCTGTCGCTGTGCCTCGACAAAAGGCGCACCAAGGAGACGCTCGCCTATCACGAGATCCCCACCGCCCCGTTCGCGGTGGTGGAGTGCGAGACGGAGATCGCGGCGCTCTCGACCGCCGTCCACCATCGCGCTCGGTATGGCCGTGCGTTGCTCCGCCTGCCGCTATTCGTCAAGCCGATACACGAGGGATCCTCGAAGGGAATCACCGAGCGCAATCTGTGCGAGACGCTCGACGATCTCGAGACGAGAGCACTCGAGCTGCTCGAGCAGTACAGGCAGCCGGTGCTCGTCGAGGAATACCTCCCCGGCTTGGAGTTCACATGTGCGGTGCTCGGCAACGGCGCGAAGGCGCGGGTTCTTCCGATCATTGCAATGCGCTTTGACGCGTTGCCGCCCGCCGCGCGTCACATCTACGGCTTCGAGGCAAAGTGGATCTGGGATGGACCGGACCACCAGCTCGAACTTTATGACTGTCCCGCACGGATCGACTCGGCGCTGGATCGCCGCATCGTCCGGGTGACGCTTGACGCTTATCACGCGCTGGGGTGCCGCGACTGGTCGCGGATCGACGTGCGGCTGGATGCCGACGGCACACCCAACGTCGTGGAAGCGAATCCGCTCCCCGGCGTACTCCCCGATCCCAAGGACAACTCGTGTATGCCCAAAGCTGCGCGGGCTGCCGGAATGAGCTACGACGAGCTCATTCAGGCATGTTTGCGCGCGGCCGCGGAACGTCAGCGGATTCCGCTACCCGAGGTCGCGCCGGCAATCGGCGCGATCTCGACCGGCTGAATCACGCGCGGGACACGCCGGAGCGGCCGCGCCTAACGTGAAACGTTGGCCCGCCGCGTGCGTAATACGAGTTGCCGAAGTGTGGGTTGCCGATCTCGAATACCGAACCGACCGAACTGAGCCGCTCGCTTGCGAGACTGTTTCTGATTCCGGTTCCCTGTTTCCTGATTCCTGTTTCCTGATTTCTGATTCCTGATTCCTATTTCCTCGTTCCTGACCCTGCCATGAAGATCGCGCTGCTCTTTGATGGAGCTTCCGCGCTCGGTGCGCGCCCTGACCTGCTCATCCTCGACACAGTCGAAGCGATCGAGCGGGTGCTGGCTGCCGACGAGCACATGGTGGTGCGCGTGCCCGTGCACGAGGACGCGCGATGGGTGGAACGCATTCGCCGCGGCAAGTTCGATCTCGCGTTCAACATGTGCGAGGGGATCGATGGCGTGGCGACCATGGAATCGCCGGTGATCGCGGTTCTCGAACTGCTCGACCTGCCCTACACTGGCGCCTCCAGCTGGACGACGGCGCTCTGTCTGCGGAAGCACCTCACCAACTCGGTTCTGGACCGGGCGGGGCTTCCTGTGCCCGGCTACGGCGTCGCGCGGCGCGGCGGCGCGATTCCCGCAATCGAGTTCCCGGCCATCTGCAAGCCGGCGGAGGAGGATGCGTCGCTAGGCGTGGAGCAGGGGTCGGTCGTTCGAAGTGGGCGCGCGCTTCGCCGCCGCCTCACCGAGATGCACGAGCGCTGGGAGGACGTGATGGTGCAGCGGTTCGTCGATGGTCGGGAGGTGAACGTCGGAATCGTGGCCGGCGAGGTGTTGCCGATAGCCGAGATCCGCTTCGACGACATGCCGCGCGGCAAATGGCACATCGTCTCCTACCGGTCCAAGTGGGACACTGGCTGCGACGAGGATCGTGGAACGGTGCCGCACTGCCCGGCCGACCTCGATGGCCCGCTGGCTAAGAGAATTCGGCACGTGGCCATCGACGCATGGCGGGCGGTTGGCGGATCGGGCTACGGCCGCGTGGATCTTCGCGTAGACGGTGACGGCCAGCCCTGGATTCTCGAGGTCAACGCCAATCCCGATATCGCGCCTGACGCCGGACTCGCACGAATGGCGAGGGTCGCCGGAATGGACTACGCCGCGCTCATTCGAGCGGTATGCAATGAGGCACTCGCCCGAGAGCGCCCGCTGCCGACCGCCGTGCGCTGGGCAATGAGCGAGCGGTTGTCGGGAGTTACCGTCGATGAGGGCGCGCTCGATGCACTTGCTTGACGCCAGGCCGGCCGCTGACTCCGGTGTCGTGATCGGCGCCTTTGGCGCCGAGCGCGCGCCTCGCGTGGAGGAAATCCTGCGCGCGACCAGCGTTTTCTCGCCTGACGAGGTAAGAGTCGCGCGGGAGTTGTTGGAAGAAGGTTCAGGCACCCAAGGCACTGCGCACTACGCACTGCGCAACAACGTTACAGCGGGCTCGGATGGAGGAACGGCGCTGCAGGCGCAGGTTCGCGGTACCGCCGCGGATTCCGAGTCGTTGCGCAGTGCTGAGTGCGAAGTGCGCAATAGTGATGTTCCCGATGTTCCTACCCCCTCCTACTCCTTCCTCGGCGC
Source organism: Gemmatimonadaceae bacterium (assembly GCA_035512875.1). Classification (GTDB taxonomy): domain Bacteria; phylum Gemmatimonadota; class Gemmatimonadetes; order Gemmatimonadales; family Gemmatimonadaceae; genus JALZIF01. The sequence continues at coordinate 3,616 of DATKDD010000164.1, forward strand.
CTTCACCCCGGACGGAGAGTTGGTGGGATTTGCCTGCTACGGCCCCACGCCTGGAACCGACCGCACCTACGATCTGTACTGGATCGCGGTCGACCCGGCGAACGGCCGGGCAGGAATTGCCTCGCTGCTCATTGATGAGGTTGAACGAAGGCTTCAAGGACACGCGGCCCGAATGTTGGTGGTCGAGACGTCCTCCAGATCCGACTACCTGCCGGCGCGAGGGTTTTACGCGCGCCGCGGGTACGCCGAGGTGGCGCGCGTCGCGGGGTTCTACGCCCCCGACGATGACAGGATCATCCTAACGAAACGTATCCACTCGCCCACGGGGCGGGGAGCGCTCTCAGCATGAGCGATTGGCAGAAAATCCTCCGCGACGGCAGCATCGCGTCGCTCGAGCAGTTGGCCGACAAGTTCGGCCGGGATGTAATCGACGTGGAAGCACTGACGCCGGCCTTCGAGAACTTCCAGATGCGGATCACCCCCGCGGCGCTGGATCAGATCAAGGAGGTCGGCGATGCGATGTGGAGGCAGTACGTCCCGACGGTGGAGGAGTTGGAGATCGTCGATGGCGTGATCGATTCGCTGGATGAAGATGCGGACAGTCCGGTGCCCAACATCACCCACCGGTACCCGGATCGTGTGCTCTTTCTCGTGAGCCCGGTCTGCGCAAGCTATTGCCGTTTCTGTACGCGGAGACGCAAGGTCGGCGACCCGGAAAAGATCCCGCTGAACCAGTACGACTCGGCATTCGAATACATCGCAGCGCACCCAGAAGTGCGAGATGTGATTCTGAGCGGCGGCGACCCCATGCTGCTCGGCGACCGGCGGCTGGAGTACATCTTCCAGAAGCTGCGCGCCATTCCGCACGTGGAGATCATCCGGATCGGGAGCCGTATCACCTCGCACCTGCCGGAGCGGATCACGCCGGAGTTCTGCGAGATGGTGCAGAAGTATCATCCGGTGTTCATGAATACGCACTTCAACCATCCTGACGAGCTCACGCCAACGGTGGTGGCCGCGCTTGACCGGTTGTCGAAGGCCGGGATACCGCTTGGCTGTCAGACGGTGCTACTCAAGGGAGTGAACGACGATCCGCAAGTGATGAAGCAGTTGATGCAGGCGCTGCTCAAGGCCCGCGTCAGGCCGTACTACATCTATATGTGTGACCCGGTTGCCGGCGGCGAGCACTTCCGGACGCAGGTGCAAAAAGGGCTGGAGATCGTCCAGGCGCTACGCGGTTGGACGTCGGGACTGGCGGTGCCTCACTTCGTGATCGACGCGCCTGGGGGAGGCGGCAAGGTGCCGTTGCTGCCGGAGTACGTGGAGTCGATTACCGACGACGAGGTGGTATTCCGCAATTACGCCGGCGAGCGGTACGTCTACAAACAGCCGCTTCAACCGGTCACGGTCTCAGGGTGCGGAAGCGACG
>DATKDD010000165.1:0-3259 GCA_035512875.1 Gemmatimonadaceae bacterium
AGCCGGTCATGGCGTACATCCTGGAGGATCTGCAGAAGCTCGGCAACGTCGAGCAGATCATTTACATAACCGGTCATCTCAAGGAAAAGGTAGAGAAGTACGCACGCTCGTTTCCCTTCGATTCGGTGTTCATCGAGCAGGTAGAACAGAACGGAACGGCGACGGCGGTGGCGCTCGCGCGCGAGTACGTGGATCAGCCCGTGCTCATCATTTTCGTGGACACGATCTTCGACGCCGACCTTTCCGTCATCGACACAACCGACGCCGACGGGATCATCTGGACCAAGGAAGTGGAGGATTATCAGCGATTCGGGGTAGTCGTCACCGATGCCGGCGGCAACATGACGAGGATCGTCGAGAAGCCGAAGGACCCTATTTCCAAGCGGGCGAACATAGGCCTGTACTACGTCAGGAACTGGAAGCTGCTGTTCGAGGGAATCGATCACGTAATGCGGCAGCCGACGCAGCTCGGCGAGTATTTTCTCACCGATGCTTTTCAGTACATGATCGACAAGGGCGCCCGGTTGAAGGTCATCGATGTGCAAGGTTGGTACGATGCCGGCAAACTGGACACCCTGCTCGATACGAATCGCACCATGCTCGAGAAGGGTCGGGCGCGAAATCCCGGCGCGAACGGGGGCTCGACGATCGTCGATCCCGTCTACATCGAGGACGACGTGTCGCTGACCGGATCGACGATTGGTCCTAACGTATCGATCGGAAAGGGCAGCGTAATAGAAAACTCGGTTCTGCGCGACACGATGATCGGCGACGAGGCGCGGATCAGCCGGTCACGGCTCGAGAACTCGCTCATTGGCGAGGGAACGGTCGTCGAGGGAGTGGTCGGAAGCCTGACGATCGGCGACCACTCCGAGGTTCGATCGGGCTAGCGCCGTCAGGGTGCGAGTCCCGACGCGGCGAGGGTGATGCCGAGCGCGCGTTCGAGTCCGCGAACGCCGTCGGTATTATCGTACCACTCGCTCTCGGTGTGCGCCTCGCCGCCGCGGCCGCCGGCTCCGATGGCGACGGCTGGAATGCCGAGGCTGATCGGAACGTTGGCGTCGGTCGACGCGGCGCCAAGGGAGGGATCGCGTCCTATCAGACGGGTGATTTCAATCGCCGCCGATACGAGCGGATGATCGGCCGCTGTCTCGCCGCCCGGGCGATCTCCGATGATTTCCACGGCGCTCGTAAGGGTCGGGGTTCCCGGCGCGCGGCGCGCGTTCTCTTCATCCTCAGCGGCGCGAACCGCCGCGAACAGGGCCCCTTCGATTGGCGGCAGCGTCTGCGCTCCCGCCGACCGCAGATCCACTTCCAGCCAGGCATCGGACGGGATCGCGTTAACCGCGATTCCGCCGCCAATGCGCCCCACCGACAATGTCGTGCGTGGTTCCGCCGGCAGCGGCAGCGCCGACAGCCGCGCGACGCAGGCGGCCGCGGCGTGCACGGCGTTAGGCGAACCGAACGCCGCCCAGCTGTGCCCCCCGGGGCCATGAAAAGCGATCCGGAACCGGCGCGAGCCTAGCGCCTTGTGTACGATGCGTTCGTCACCCGCGCCATCGAGAATGACCGCCGCACCCGCGTCACGCAGGCCGTTGGTGAAGAGGTGCTTGGAGCCGCGCAGGTTGCCGGCACCTTCCTCGCCCGTCGTGCCGACGAAGACGACCGTTGCGCGCGTGCGGAGCGCCACCCCGTCGATCACTCGTGCCAGGGCCAGTAGCGCGGTAATTCCGCGCCCGTTGTCCCCGATTCCGGGTGCAACCAGCCTCAGCCCTTCGCGGCGCACCCTCAACGCCGTCTGTCGCGGAAAGACCGTGTCCAGATGGGCGCAGAGCACCACCGGCGGCTCGCCGGGATCGCTGCCACGGCGTACTCCAAGCACGTTACCCACAGGATCCATCTCAACGTCGGTCAGCCCCAGCGCTCGGAAGCGCTCGAGCAGCCAGGTCGCGCGGGCGCCCTCCTCCCCGGTCGGCGCCGCGATCTCGCAGACCTCGACCTGCGCCTCGAGGGTCGCCGAATCCCCCGCCGCCAGGCGTTCGCGCGCGTCTCGCACCCTCGGCTCCTGCCACACCACCCGCACCCGCTCGCGTTCTGTCATGCTGTGAATTGCACCCGCGGCGCGTGCCGGCGCAAGGGAGACTGGCCGACGATTCCAGACTCTTTACATTGCACGCTGCGCATCCGGAGTTGTCCACCCCGCCAATCCGCTAGGCTCCGAGGGCGTGGGCTCCCCGATCGACCAAATGGATAGGCATCGTTTATTGACGACCTCGTTGACGGCGATAATTGACGGATATCTGGAGCTGCGCTGGCAGCTCGACCCCGTAGCAGCCACGGCTGCTGGAGCACATGAGCACGATCAGCGTTGGCCCGACAGGTCGCAGGCAGCCGTGCGCACGCTCGCGGCTGCGCTGCGCAGTTACGCCGGCAGCCTCGAGGAAGCCGAAGCCGATTCGCTGCAGGATGAGATCGACCGCACCGCCGCGCTCCACGCCGCCCGCCACGACATCGATCAGCTGGAGCGCTGGCGCCCGTTCGCCCGCGATCCCGGGTGGCACCTCCGGCATCTGCTCGATGGTCTCTACGTACTGCTGCTGACGCTGCCGCACGACCCAGTTCGTCGAACCGAGGCGATCGTTGCAAGACTTCGTGGAGCGCCGGAATTTCTTCAGACAGCCGTGGAAGCGCTGACGGCGGTGGCACCCGTTCACATAGAAACGGCCCGCAGCATGCTCCCCGGCGCGATCGACCTCGTTCGGCAGGGCATTCCCGACGCGCCGCTCGATATGTCGGTGCTCGAGCCGGGAGTACTGGATGAGGCGATCGGGGCTTGTGTCGACGGCCTGCTGGAATTCTCCGAGTGGCTGGAGACGGCATCGGAATCCGCCGACGGCGACTTTGCGTTGGGGCTCGCGCTGTACGACAATATGCTGCACACCGCGCACATGCTTCGTGACGGTGCCGATGCATTGGCGCGTTACGGTGGGCAGCTCCGCCGCGACTCGGAAGAGGAACTGTCTGCGCTTGCCGGAGAAATCGAGCCGGGCACGTCGTGGCGGGAGCTCGCGGACCGGCTGGACGCCGAGGGAGCTCCGGAAGATACGTTAGGCTTTCTCAAAGCCGAGATAGAGTCCGCTCGGGAATTCGTGGAGCGGAATGATCTCCTAACGCTGGCCGTCCGGCCGCTGGTGATCGAACAGACGCCGCCATATCTGGTGCCGCTGGTGCCGCTTGCCGCCTACGTGCCGGCTGGCGC
>DATKDD010000166.1:0-11272 GCA_035512875.1 Gemmatimonadaceae bacterium
CTCCACCGCGCTCAACAGCGCCATTTCCAGGGAGGGCTCGTGCTCCTCCAGGTAAAGTGCAACCTGGTCGTCAGGCAGACGGCGCATCAGGGGTCTTGCGAGCAGCCATGCCGCGGCGATGATGAAGGCGAGCACGACGAGCACGCGAGCGGCGATCACCGCGATGGGATCGTATCGCAGTTGCTCCACGCCCACGGCGCCGAGCAGCAGAATGGCGAGCGCCACGGCAATGACCACCGCCGCGCCGTGCAGTACGACGCGCAGGCGCCAGCGCAGGCGCGCGGAACGGATCACCGACTGCAGGTCGTCGGCACGTGTGGTACGAGCGAAACGGCTGATCATACATCCACCTCGTCAGGCACGTGCGAAATGCCGAAATGGCGCGCGCTCATGCGATTCCCGAAAAGCGGCTCAGACGGTTGCCGAGTACCGTCTCGGCGGCCAGAGCCACGAATGCCGCCGCGAGGAGCCACCACCAGAGATGGTGGCGGCGCTCGGGTTCTGCCAGTCCATCGAGTCCGGCCGTGAGTGAAACAGCCGCCGTGTCGGCCGGGGCGGGGGAGATGGCGAGCGTCAACTCCTCCGGATCAACGCGGCTCAGGTCGGACTCGGCTGCCGCGACGTTCGCGGCGAGCGCGACGCTTCGGCTCCCCGACTCAGGCCGCAACTCGTAAAAGCCGCGCTCGCCGATTTCGATCACGGGGCGTCGCTCGGGGGGGATGAGTGTACGCTCACCCGAAGGTGAGAGCGCCACCAGGGTGCCGCGAGCCGAATCGGAGGCGATCCCACTCGGGTCGCGCGCGAGGTCCACGACCTCACCGACCGTATACCACCGCCGCCGTTCGGCGTAGCCGGCCGCATAACGGGTGATCTGATGCACCAGTGGCAGAAACACGGGCTGCAGCGGAAGGTCGTTCCATATCCCATCCAGGGTCGAGGCCAGCACGAGCGCGCGGCCGGTTCCGACCCGTCGCTCGACCAGCGCCGGAGCACCGTCATCGAACCGCGCCAGCACCTCGGCACCGCTGACCGGCTGCAGCGTGCGGTAGCGGAGAAAGCGCGCGGCGGCAAAGTCTCCGCTCCGCGGTGCGCGAAATACGGTCAGTGCCGGGTGCGATCGATCCATGAAACCGACCGAAGCGGGACGTCCCGCCGGGCGATCGGCGATGTCCCCGGTAGTGGCCGGCAGCAGCAAGGTCGCATCGACCGGCCAGCTCCGATCGTCGGCGCGGGGGCCGGCAACAATGAGCAGGCCTGCTCCCTCGGCGATACGGGAGGCGAGGGCGCGAGTCAGCTCGGCTCGGGGCGGGGGTGCATCATTGAGCACAATGACCGCCGCGCCGGCAATGTCGCTGCTCGTCAGGCGTCCGGACTGGACGATGCGGGATCGGAATCCCGGCGCGTCGCCGATCGCCAGTGCCCGCGCCAGATAAAGACTTGTCGAGGCCGCGGCCCCATCGCTTTCCACGATGAGCACCGAAATGTTCTCTCCTTCGGCCAAGGTGAAGACGAATGTGTCGTCGGCGGACAGCTGGTCGGCGGTGATGCTCACTTCGCCGCGCGTAACGCCGGCGGGGAGAGTGGCGGGAGCGAACGTGATGCTGGTGGCACCGCTAGGCGGGAGGGTCACCTCCCGGCGATCGACCTGTCGTCCATTGAACCTGAGCGTGGCGGCGACCGCTCGCGGCTCGGCATGGGTGCTCGTCAGGCGTGCTGTCACCCGCGCCCTCTCGACGCCGCTCGATACATCGCGGGCGATCTCGAGTCCGCCAACCGTGGAATTGGGCGAATCGGCCGCGCCTACATCGACCGTGCGCAAGGCGGTTCCGCCGGGAAGCCGGGCATCGTCATCGCTGCTCCAGCCGCGCCGCTGAAAGTCGCTGATCAGCACGACCTCCCGGCGCGGAATCCCCGCGTCGGAGAGGATCCGGCCGGCGAGACGCACAGCCGGGGCGTAGCGCGTGCTCCGGTCGCCGGCGGTCGCCGCATTGATGGCGGCCATCGCCGCCGGGGCGTCCTGGCTCGCCGCAACGGGCGCTGCCGGCACATCATCGAAGGTGATGACCGACACACGGTCGCCTGGTGACAGCCCGCTAACCGCGTCGCGGGCCGCCTCCTGCGCCCGGGCGAACCGGTCTCCATACTGCATGCTGTGCGAGCGGTCGAGCATTACGACGAGGTGGCGCGGCCCGCCGGACGCCCCCGTTGCCGCGGCCACACCCTCGATTACCGGACGAGCGAACGCCATGACGACCAGTGCCATCGCCGTCGCGCGCAGCAGCAGTAGCAGCCAGTGTCGAATCCGCTGCCGCCGCGCCGCGCGATATTCGATGCGCTGCAGGAACATCAAGGACGGCCATTCGACCGGCTCCTTGCGCTCCTTGTGCGTAAGGTGCACGAGAACCGGAATGGCGAGCAGAGCGAGTCCGGCGAGGAAGATCGGCGCGAGCAGTCCGAAGTTCATGCGCGCACCCGCAGCGTGTACTGGCGGTGCGAGAGATAGGCAAATAGAGCCTGATCGAGCGGCTGCGTCGTGTCGAGGAGCGTGTAGTCTACCCGGCGCTCGCGCGCGATCTTACGTAGTGCATCGATGTGGGCTGCGACCAGAGCGCGATAACGTTCGCGGAACTGCCACGGCACGACCGGAATCTGATCGCCCGTTTCGACATCGCGAAAGCTCGCCGCATCATCCACCGGCAGCTCGCGTTCGGCCGGATCGAGGACGTGAAAGAGGATCACGTCGCTCCCCCCCGCCCGCAGGGTATCGATGGCCTTGGCGATCCCCGCCGGCTCCTCATAGAAGTCGGAGATCAGGATGCGTACCCCCTTGCGCCGCAGCGATCCCGCCGCGGTGGAGATAGGCCGGTCGAGTACTCCGCCCGCGCCTGTACTAGTCAGGCGATCGAGCGCGTGGAGCGCTGTGTACAGATGCTTTGCCGAAGGGGGAACGAACTCGCGAACCGCGCCGTCGAAGGTGACCAGCCCAACGCGGTCTCGCTGCCGGTTGGAGAAGAAGAGCAGGGAGGCGGCCACCATCTTGGCGTATTGCAGCTTGCTGGTCCCCGACGGGCCGAAACCCATCGAGCTCGATGCATCGACGAATGCGACCACGTCGGTATTCGTGTCCGCCTCGAACTCCTTCAGGTAGTGTCGGTCGGTGCGCGCGTACAGCTTCCAGTCGATGCGCCGGGTGTCGTCGCCAGGCATGTAAGCGCGATGCTCGGCGAAGTCGAGCGAGACGCCCAGATGCGGCGCGCGATGCAGCCCGCTCAGGAAGCCCTCGACCACATGCCGGGCGATGAGCTCCAGATTGGCGATCCGTGACAGGACTACCGGATCGAGCACCGGAACCGCGGGCGCCTGCGCCATTTACATCCCCGACCGCGGCGCAGGCACGGCCTCGAGCAGCTTGTCGACCAGCGTGGCGGAGGTCATGCGTTCCGACTGCGCGTGGAAGTTGGGAAGAATACGGTGACGCAGCACGGGATGGGCCAGTGCGCGAACGTCCTCGAGGCTCACGTGATAGCGGCCGTGCAGCAACGCACGGGCCTTGCTGCCGAGAATGAGATACTGCGCGGCGCGAACGCTGGCTCCGTAGGCAATCCACTTGCGCACGAACTCCGGAGCGGCCGAATCCGTTGGCCGGCTCGACCTCGCGATGCTTACCGCATAACGCGTAACCGCATCGGCCACCGGTACGGTGCGCACCAATCGCTGAAAGGCGAGAATCTCCTCCGCGTTGACCGCCGGCTCCATCCGCCCGCGCTGCACCGACGTAGTGGTGCGCACCACGTCGACCTCATCTTCCTCGGTGAGGTAATCGATGATGACCTGGAACATGAACCGGTCGAGCTGCGCTTCGGGCAGAGGATATGTACCCTCCAGCTCGATCGGGTTCTGCGTGGCGAAAACGAAGAATGGTTGCGGGAGATCGTAGGTGGTGCCCTGCACCGTCACGCGATGCTCCTGCATCGCCTCGAGCAGCGCGGCCTGCGTCTTGGGTGGCGTGCGGTTGATCTCGTCGGCGAGAACGATGTTCGCGAATATCGGTCCCTTCGTGAACACCATCGTGCGGCGTCCGGTATGTGCATCCTCCTGAATGATGTCGGTGCCTGTTATGTCGGACGGCATCAGGTCGGGTGTGAACTGAATGCGCGAGAAGCGCAGATCGAGCGACTGGGCGAGCGTCTGAATGAGCAGCGTCTTGGCGAGCCCCGGCACTCCGACGATCAGACAGTTGCCGCCGGCGATGATTCCTATCAATGCCTGCTCGATCACGTCATCCTGACCGATGATGCGTTTGCGCAGCTCGGTGATTATGCGGGTCCGGGCTGCGCTGAGGCGGTCGGCGAGCGCAAGATCGTCGGCTGAGTCCAGCGAGACAGTGGGTGCGGCGGCGGTCAGAGCCACGGGTGCTCTCCTGGTGCGTGCGAAAGGGTCAGTGCGTGAATGCGTACATGATGTAATTGACGCCCAGCTTGTACGCTTCGTTCGTCAGGTCGATCGGTAGAAAACCTGCATCGGACCACTCCCAGTAGTCGCCGATATCGTTGTTGTAATTCACGATCATTTGCAGCCGTTTGGAGCGATCATTGTCCTCGAACACACCCCAGAACTCCGAGTCTGCCCGGAAGTTCGGATGGGTGAACGCAAGCGATTCAATTCGATAAAAAGAGTCGAATATTGCGTCCGATTCATCGAGCCGGATCAACCGTGCCTGTGGCAGCAGCTCGCGAACCTGGGCCTCGAAGTTGTACCAGTGCTGCCCAATGAAATCATCGATGATGAGAAAGCCCCCTTTTTCGATGTAGGCACGGAGCGCGAGCTTCTCCGATTCGGTCATCGTCCAGAAACCCGGCTCACAGAGATAGGCGATCGGGAACTTCATCAGCTCCGGATCATCGGCGGCGAAGACGTTGCCACCCTCGAGATACGGCTGCAGCAGGGTAATTTCGCTCAGAATCTTCATGAAGTTCCGCTCGGCGCGCGGATAATCATGATCCCACTTGCGGTCACCGCGGCCAAAGCCCTCGAGGTCGTTGAGGGGCGTGTAGCGGATGCGCACGAAGGTGAAACGGCCGTCGTAGGGAACGTTGTTCTCCACGGCGATCGGATCACGCCCGAATCGGCGCCCCTGTGCGGCGACGCTCACCGCCAGTATGGCGATCCCCAGCGGAAGCAGATATCGCATGACGCGCCCTCTCATCGCGACCGTCCCGGCGTCTCGGTTCTGCGCAGCTCTAGCAGCAGCTCCTGCGCCTGCTGATAGCTCGGTGCGCGTTCCAGCGCGCGGAGAACAGCCCGGCGCGCATCATCACGGTTGCCGGCTTGGAGATAGGCACGTGCCAGGCGGTACTCCGCCGCGGCGCGGTCCACCGGGTCGAGCGCCAGAATAGCGCGACGCTCCCGTACCGCGACGCGCGTCGCCCCGGTGGCTTCCGCCAGATCCGCCAGTTGGGCGTGTACTTCCGGCTCGTACGGCGAGATGAACATCGCCGCATCCAGCGCGGTCATCGCACCGGCGGAATCACGTAGCGTCAGGCGCACCTTGGCCAGAGCGACGAGCGCCGCGTAGTCATCCTCGGCCAGCGCAGTCAGGGCCGCGAGCTCGCGCTCCGCATCCCGCAGTGCTCCACGCGCGCGGTAGATCGCCGCCAACGTGCGATACGGCGATCGCTGGTCGGTGTACTCCGGAAAAAGCTCTTTCGCCCGCTCGAGGGACCCAATGGCCGCGGTGGTGTCGCCGGCCCTGAGGCGCTCCTCGGCCTCGCGCAGCCGGTCGCCGAACTCGCCGAGACCGCCGCCACGCTCACCAGTACCTAACGGGGTGGCCCCGCGAATGGCGGCGAACCGTGGCTCGAACTTCTCCCGAACCCAGCTATTGAAGCGGGCATCGAGCGCGTTCAGCTCCAGGTCGAGCACCGCACGTACTGCTTCGGCGGTATTCGAGCCCGACGCATACTCGGCGACCAGCGCCGGGAGCGCGCGCGCGCCCCACTCCTGTTCGATCATCTCGCACACAAGCGACGCCTGGTAGTACGACATGATTATCTGCCCGGGGAACTTCGGCCGCATGAAGCCATCGTTGAGTGAGCTCACCGGCGCGAGATTTCCTTCGGCGAACGCGGCGAGGAACGACGGCGTAAGGTCTGCGCCCCAGCCGGGCCGCGCCCGGCGCTCCTCGAATACGGAGATTCCCTCGGAGAGCCAGCGTGGCACGCGATGCTTCGACAGCCCGAGCGTGAACGTGTGGGCCAGCTCGTGCCAGACGACTGAGCCCCAGTTGAACGACCCGGCGCCGCGCGCGCCTGGCGAGTTCATCGCCACCACATCGCCAAAGCTCACACCTAACGCGCCAAAGCCGGGCAGCCCCACCGTCCGAACGGAAAAGTCGGCGGTAGAACGGAACAGCTCCAGACGTACCAGGCCTTCAGGCCTGTAGCCGTAGCGCTTCGCCAGCGAATCGAATGCCTCCTCGGCCAGCGGCGCGAGGTACACGGGCAAGAGCTCCGCATCGGCCGAATCGAGCACGAATTCGAACCGCCCCGAGCGGATCGTGCGCGCGCGCGCAAGCTCATCGAGCAGGTCCAGCGTGTTCTTCGTCCACACATCGTACGGGTCGCCGCGGAACGCCCGCTCGAGATGGCGTCGCGCGTCCTCGATCTCGGCGACACGCAGCAGGTTCACGCCCCGAACGGCGTAGGCGCGCCAGGCGGTGGAGTCGCGGGCAATGCCCGCGCCGGCGATCTCCGCCGCCTGACGATACATGCGTGCCCGCGCCGCCGATTCGGCAACGAGGACGAACAGTTCGGCATCACCGGGCGCATGGCGCCGCGCCGCGGCGACGGTGGCCGTGTACGCAGCCGTGTCCCCTGCGAGCCACGCGGCGGCCGCTCGAGCGGCCAGGGCCTCGACGGCGGTGGAATCGACCGCCAGCGCGCGTACGGCCTCGCTGGTGGCCTCCGCGTACTGCTCCAGGTCGAGCAGCAGCCGGGCACGGAGTGCGCGTGCGCGTACGTAGTTAGGATTTACAGCCAACGCACGGTCGGCCAGGGCCATCGCACCCGGAGCGCCGTCGGCCGCGTGCACGTGCGCCATTCCGATCAGCGCTCGCGGGTGCTGCGGATTCACCGACAGCACTTCCTCGAGTGCCGCACGGGCGTCAGGCGCGTTGTACTTCTCCAGAAAGAGCTCCGCAATGAGCAGCCGCGGCTCTACGGCGCCGCTGTCGGCGGCGATCGCCGCGTCGTACGCGGTAAGCGCATCCTTGAACAGCTGCGGGTCGCGTGTTCCAAGTGCTTGCACGGCGCGGCCCACGGCAACGAGCTCGGAGCTCGTCAGGCGTCGAGGACCGGCATTGTTGAACACATCGATGAACCGGTCGAGGGCGGCGTCGGCGGCATCGCGTTCGCCGCGCGCCCGCTGGCCAAGGGCGAGCCGCAACCGGGCGGTGAGGGAATCGGGAGTACCGGCGGCGAGTCCGCGGCGGAACGCATCCTCCGCCTGCGCGCGCTTGCCGCGCAGCAGGAGCACGTCACCGAGCGGAACGAGCATCGCCGCCGAGTCGGCCGACCCGGCGAACGCACGCGCGCGCTGTTCGGCGTCATCGTATGCGCCGGTTTCGGTCAGCACCGTGAGCAGTCCGCGGCGGTCGGCCGTGGTCGCATCGGCGCGGTCCGCCAGCCCCGCGTACATCGACCGCGCTTCCTCGTACTTTCCCGTGCGCAGCGCGGTGGCGGCACGCTCACGCAGCGTATCCGGCGACTGGGCGGCGCATGCGCTCATCGGCGCGGCGAGCACCGCGCCGGCCATCGCCGTTAGGATGGTTCGGCCCCGTCGGCGCATCACGGCTTTCCTCCCCGCGCCCGCGCCGCCTGGTCGACTTCCGCCAGCTTGACGAGCAGCGTCTCGAGCTCATGCTCATAGGTAGCGGCGTCCATCCCATCCTTTCGCGCGCGGAGCGCTTCTACCCTCTGCTCGAGTGCGGCGCGTTGGCGCAGGAGTCCGGCAAGCACCGTATCGCTCGCCGCAAGGGCGGCGACAACGCCACCGCCGAACACGAACCGGCGGGCCAGCGCGCCATCTCCCGACTCATCGCGGGGAGAGGCCGTGCCGCGGCCATCGCCGTCATCCTCCAGGCGCGCATGCTCGGTGAGCAGCCGGTTGTCGCGCTCGTATACGCGCTGTACTTCGCGCTGGGCGTATCGGTAGGCTTCGAGCAGCGACAGTCGGCCGTCCTTGTCGGCGTCTGCGCCATCGCCGGTGAATGCGGCTACGAAATGCTCGCCGAAGATGGTCTCATTGCGCTCCTGCGCGCTGGCGGTCGCGGTGATGATGATCCGGTTGTCGCCGGCGAGCACGCTCGCAAAGTCGCCACTGGCGCTGGCCGTGTTCACAACCGCGACGGTGCGCGGCGCGAACGAGGCGAGCTCCCGGGCAAGCTCGCCGGCGCTGAGATCGGGGCCGGGGATGTTGATGCGCGCGTTGGCGCCGCTACCGCTGCCGTGCCCGATCAGCACCAGCAGCAGACGGTCGTCAGGCGCGGCGGCGAGCCGGATGCGGGCGAGCGCCTTGCTGATCTCAGGCTTCGTGGCGCGAGCGGAGATCCACGAAGGATCGCGTGATGGATCGGCGGCGAGGAGGGTAACACGCTCGCGCGGAACACCATGTCGCACGACGAGCGCGCTGGCCAGGCCACGCGCCTGCTCGTGGAATGCGTTGGCGAAGCGCGGCTCGCCGGGGATGCCGGAGACGATGAGTACGTGGGTTTCACCCAGCGCCTGCGCGTCGAGTGACGGCGCGGGGGCCCCCCCCAACAACAACGCTACCATCGCAGCCGAGGCTGCCCAGCATCGTTTCAACGCGGATGGAACCGCTTGCACCTGGCGAGCGCCCGTCACGCCAGCCCCCGCGCTCTCCGGTACGTCCATTCCCCCGCCAGCAGCGCTGCAAGCAGAAAAAACAGCACCGGCATGTCCCACAGTTCCTTTTCGCGCGTCACCACGGTCCCCGAGCTCGTGTACACAACGTCACGCGGAAGCGCGCTCACGGTTTCGCGTGTGTAAAAGCGCCCGCCGGTCCGCTCCGCCACCCGCCGCAGCAGCGGCGTTCGGAGCTCCGCATCATAGTACTCGGTGGGCAGCTCGCCCACGCGGACGAAAGTCGTCGCCGATTCCAGCTCCCCGCCCGCCGTGTCCGCCCTCACGGCGATCTCGTAGATCCCCGAGTCGGGCGGTGTGAACGATCCCTCGTACTCTCCGTCCCGCTCCACGATCCATTCCAGCGGCACCACCGACGTGTCGCCATTCGGGGCCGTGATTCGAGCCTCCACCCGTGCGTCGTTCACCTCCAGATACGTCGAGCCGCGCACATCGGCGCGCAACGCAATCGGATCTCCGGGCTCGGCCAGATCAGTCCCGGCATTCGCGACCACGTGCCCTGGCACGTCGCTCACCAGCCATCGCAGCATCTGTCGCCAGAACGTCTCGTGCGTCAGATCCTCGACGGGCATTTCGGCGTGCATTCGCCACAACCACGCGTCCTGCACGGGGAGCGCCACCGAAAGCCCGCGTCCGTACCGCTGAGCGGCGAGAACCACGTGCCGGGTGCTGCTCGAGGTATCCTCCCCGGTCAGCAGGAGCGTCGCTCCGGGCTTGATGCGGCGCACGGCGTTGACCGAGCTGAGTACCGGGAGCGTCCGCCACCGCGCCGCCGACGCCTCGGCGTCAGGCGCGAGCTGCGTCACGGCGTGCCCCAACCCGGCTGGCGTGGGGTTGACGCGCAGCGGCACGAAATACTCGTCATCGATACCTGAGCGCCCGGCGTCGAGCTCCACCGGCAGCACCTCGCCTAACGAAGTACCGCCGTACCCGCCCTCGGCGAACGCGCGCCGGCCGCCGAGCATCATCAGTCCGCCGCCGCGCTCGGCCACGAAATCGGCTATCATCCGCAGCTGGTCGAGAGTGAACGCGCTGGCCTCGATGCTGCCGAGCACCAATCCTCGATAGGCGAACAGCTCCTCGCGCGTTCGGGGAAAGCCGCCAGCCAGCTCCAGGCTGTCGTCCACGTCCAGCCGCAGGTACTTGTTCTCGGCGGTGCGCTGGAGCAGTACCACCTGCAGTTGCTCATCGCCCTCGACCGCGCGGCGAAGGAATTTGGGCTCGAACCGGGGCTCCCCTTCCACGTACAGGATCTTCTCTCTCGCGTCGCGCACGATAACCAGCGTGCCTTGCGAGTTGTTCTCGGCGACCATTTCGCCGGTTTGCGGCGGGATGTAGAAGCGCAGCGCGCGGGCGCCGGCTTCGGCGGCTGGCACTCGAATCCGCACCGGGGTCGGCTCACCGTCAGGCGGCAGCACGATCTCCTGCCGGCTGACGATGCGTCCGCCGTCCTCCACGATCAGCGGCACTCGCTGCCCGGCATAACCGCGTTGGGACACGAGCGCCGTCACGACCAGTGTCGCCCCTTCGAGCGCGAGCCGTGGCGCCTCCACGCGGCTGACCTGGATGTCACGATTCCAGCTCTCGCGCCCCAGTCCTACCGTGTAGACAGGCACGCCGCGCGCCTCGAGGCCGAGCAGCGTCTCCTCGAGATCGGTGCCGCCTGACGAAACCTGCGCGTTGTCGGCGCCGTCGCTCACCAGCACCAGTCCCGCCAGTGGCACCGCGCCGAGCTCCTGGCGCGCTCCATCGAGCGACGCGGCCAGATGGGTACGCCCCCCATCGAACGCCAGTTCTTCTACGCCGGTGATCCTCCCGGCGGTTCGCGCGGCGCGAAAATACCGTAACACGAACCGCTCGGAGAGCTCCCGCGACAGCGCGCTGTCCCGGGCGAACAGCTGCCGGACGATCGCCGAGCGGGCCACACCTTGGTCGTCGGCGATGCGCATGCTTCGCGAATCATCGATGAGTATACCGAGGACATTGCGCTGCGGAACCGCCTCGCTGACGGCGAGCGTGGGGCGGAGCAGCGCGAACGCCACCAGCGCAAGTGCCATCGCTCGTAAGGTTCCCAGCACGATGCGATCGCGCCGCGTGGCGCGTCCCCGCACTCGTCGATAGGTGAACAGCGCCGCCGCAATGACGGCGGCGGCGACGAGTACG
Source organism: Gemmatimonadaceae bacterium (assembly GCA_035512875.1). GTDB lineage: Bacteria > Gemmatimonadota > Gemmatimonadetes > Gemmatimonadales > Gemmatimonadaceae > JALZIF01. The sequence goes on from DATKDD010000166.1 coordinate 11,103, forward strand.
AGCAGGGCAACGGGAACGGGAGCTTCGAGCGAGAACGTTCCATGCTCGAAGACCACCGGTCGGTACTTGAAAAGGAACTCGAACAATGCGTCGAGAGCGGCTTCCATTCATCGGCTCCGCGAGCGTGGGGCGATGAATCACGCTCTCCTGAGACTACGCATCGGAACGGC
>DATKDD010000167.1:0-11982 GCA_035512875.1 Gemmatimonadaceae bacterium
TGTACAAGCACACCACGATGCAGGCGACGTTCGGGGTGAACATGCTGGCGCTGGTTCCCGATCCGTCCACGGGGCAGCTGGTGCCACGAGTGATGGCGCTCAAGCCGGTGCTCGAGCATTTCATCACCCATCGCCACACGGTCATCGTCAGGCGGACGGAGTTCGACCTGGAGAAGGCGCTCGAGCGCGAGCACATTCTCGAGGGGCTCAAGATCGCCGTCGACAACATCGATGCAGTGATCAAGCTGATCCGTGCCGCCGAGGATACGCCGTCGGCCAGCGCGCAGTTGCAGCGGCGGTTCAAGCTCTCTGAGCGTCAGGCCGAAGCGATTCTCAACATGCGCCTGGCCAAACTCACCGGGCTCGAGATCGAAAAGCTCGAGGCGGAGCTGCAGGAGGTGCAGGCGACGATCAAGGAGCTGCGCTCCATTCTTGCCTCACGCGAGCGCCGGATGACGATCTTGCGGGAGGAGCTGGAAGCTGTTTCCGAAAAATTCGGCGACAAGCGGCGGACGGAGATCACCAGCGACGAGGGCGAGTTCACGATCGAGGATCTGATCGCCGAAGAAGACATGGTCGTGACGATCTCGCACAGCGGCTACATCAAGCGCACGTCGGTCACCACCTACCGCAGGCAGCGGCGCGGGGGGATGGGCGCCAACGGCTCCGATCTCAAGACCGACGACTGGGTGGAGCATCTCTTCATCGGATCGACGCACGACTACATCCTGTGCTTCACCGATGACGGGCGGTGCTTCTGGCTCAAGGTACACGAGATACCGCAGGCCGGGCGTTCGGCGCGCGGCAAGCCGATCGTGAATCTCATCAACGTTTCGCCCGACACGAAAATCTCGGCGATGCTGCCGGTGCGCGAGTTCAGCGACAGCGAATATCTGCTGTTTGCAACGCGAAATGGCACGGTGAAAAAGACGGCTCTGTCGCAATACTCGAACGTGCGCACGACGGGCATCAAGGCGATCAAGGTCGAGGAAGGCGACGAGTTGATCGAAGTGAAGATCACCAACGGGCGGAACGACGTGGTGCTAGCCACCAAGTTCGGCCTGTCGATTCGCTTCCACGAGTCGGACGTACGGCAGATGGGGCGCGATACGACGGGGGTGAAGGGAATCGAACTTCGAAAGGGCGATGCGGTGATCGGGATGGTGGTGATCATGCGCGATGCATCCTTGCTGGTGGTGACGGAGCGCGGCATGGGGAAGTGCTCGCCGATCGACGACTATCGCGCACAGCGACGCGGCGGCAAGGGGATCATTACGGTGAATCGGACTGAAAAGACCGGCGATGCGGTGTCGATCAAGGAAGTTCTTCCGACCGACGAGTTGATGCTGATCACGAAGCAGGGCATGATCATTCGCATGCCGGTCAAGGGGATCCGGGTCAGCGGGCGCAATACGCAGGGCGTGCGGCTGGTGAATCTCGATTCCAACGATCTGGTGCAGGCCGTGGCTCGGGTGGTACCTGACGACGATGCGGTGGTGGCCGGTGTGGAAGGCGAGGAGGAGGGCGTTGTACCGGACGAGCTCGAACTGACGGACGAAGAATCCAGCCAGTGAGGCAGGCCTAACGGCGCCTTGGGTACGCCTGACGCGGGAGTACTGTGACGGGAACGGATTTCAGGACGGCGGGCGTTCCAGCGCCTCACGCACGCATCGCCGCCGATCTGGTGACGCTGGATGAGCTCCGTGCCGCGGCGCGCACGCTGAGCGGCGTCGCGACGCGTACACCGCTGCTCCCGGCCGAAGCGGTCAGCGACATTTGCGGCAGCCCGGTCTGGCTCAAGCCGGAATCACTCCAGCGCGGCGGCGCGTTCAAGTTCCGGGGAGCGTACACGTTCGTCTCGGCGCTCGACGACGCCGCGCGGGCGCGCGGCGTCATTGCCCCGTCCAGCGGGAACCACGCGCAGGCGGTCGCGCTGGCGGCGAAGCTGTTCGGCGTTCGCTGCACCGTCGTCATGCCGACGACGGTCACCGCGGCGAAGCGAGCCGGCGCGGAACGGCTCGGTGCCCGCATTGAGCTGTCCGGAACCACCACGCATGATCGGATGGAGCGGGCCCTCGAGCTCGTGCGTGACGAGGGGATGACGCTGGTGCCGCCTTACGATAATCGCGTGATCATCGCCGGCCAAGGCACGGTCGGCCTCGAGATCGTGGAGGCGATGCCGGATGTCGAGACGGTCATCGTTCCGGTTGGCGGAGGTGGCCTTTCCGCCGGCGTGGCGGCGGCGGTCAAGCTGTCGCGGCCCGATGTACGGGTGATCGGCGCGGAGCCGGTGGGGGCGCCAAAGCTCACGCGCGCTCGCGCGGCCGGACAACCCGTTCGCCTTACGAGTACGAACAGTATCGCCGATGGCTTGCTCGCGGTGGAGGTCGGCACCCTCAACTTCGCGCATCACGAGGCGTACCTCGACGAGGTGGTGCTGGTCGAGGACGACACGCTGATCCAGGCGATGCGGCTGTTGCTCGACCGCAGCAAACTCCTGGTGGAGCCGAGCGGCGCGATCACCGTCGCGGCGCTCCTGTCCGGTGCGGTGCGGGCGACCGGAAAGACGGTGGCGGTGCTGAGTGGCGGGAACATAGACTACCCCGGACTCGAGGGCCTGCTCGGCGATGCGTGAACCGGTCGTGCTCGCCGCGATCGAGGACGAACTGCTCCTCAGGACCGTATCCTGGTTCCTGAGGGAGCACGGATACAAGGTGATGGAGGCAGCGCGCGCCGATCTGCTGTTCGAACACTTCGCAGCCACGGTGCCCGATCTCTTTCTGCTCGACATCACCTCGCCTACGCTTCCGGGACCGCGGCTGCTGGAGTGGCTCAAGGCCGACGAGCCGTGGCGCGACATGCCCGTGTTGATCATCACCGCCATGCCGCCGGAGGATGAGACCGTTCGGCTGCTGAGCCTGGGGGCGGCGGACTTCATCGGCAAGCCGTTCCGCGTTCGCGAGTTGCTCGCGCGCATCCAGGTGCAGTTGCGGCTGCAGCAGCTGCTGAGCGAAGCGCGCGAGGAGTTGAAGTCGGCGAGGGCGGAACTTTCCAGGGCGCGGCGGGAAGCGGAGCATCACCGCAAGCTGGTGGACATCCTCCACGACGTGACGGGTGACCTTTCGCCTGACGAGATTTACCACCTGTTGGTGCGGCGTGTGGCGCGTGCGCTCGGCATCGCGCGCTGCTCGCTGGTGCTTGCGCGCCCCGGCGAGGACCGCGCGGTCGTGGCCACGGCGTACGAGAATCCCGGGTTGCGCAACCTCGAGGTGGACCTCGCCCGCTATCCGGAGATACAGCTGGCGCTGGAGCGGCAGGAGCCGGTACTTATACAGGACATACGGGAGGATTCGCTGTATTCTGGGGTGCGCGCCTCGTGGGAGCTTGAAGGGCAGGAAGTGTCCGTGCGCAGTGTGATTGCGCTGCCCTTCGAGCTCGATCTTCGACAGTCGGGAGTGTTTTTCCTGCGCACCGCCGAGGACGAGCCGGCCCTAACGCCCGACGACGTCTCCTTCGCGGATACGGTGATCAAGGCGGCTGTGAGCGCGATCCGCAAGGCCCAGGTCATCGAATCGACCCAGGCGGACAAGGTCCGGTTGCAGCAGCTGGCGAGCACCGACTCGCTCACCGACACGCTCAACCGGCGAGCGTTGATGGAGCGGCTGACGGCGGAAGTCGAGCGTGCGTCGCGCTACGAGCACGAGCTGGTGTTGCTGATGATCGACCTCGACCATTTCAAGGACGTGAATGACACCTTTGGGCATCTCGTCGGCGACGAAGTCCTGCGCGAATTCGCGTTTCTGCTGGTCAGCGAGGTGCGTGCGGTCGACATCGTTGCGCGTTATGGTGGCGAGGAGTTCGTGATCGTGCTCCCCGAGACGGCGATCGAAGGCGGCACCGCGTTCGCCGAGCGTGTCCGCGAGCGTGTGGCGGGCACCGTATTCTGCGCCGCAGACGGAGGTACGGGCGTGCGGACGACGATCAGTGTGGGAATTGCCGTTTACCCGGCCGATAACCTGACGACCGCCGACGACTTGATTGCGCGGGCCGACGAGGCACTCTACCGCGCGAAGGCGGCGGGGCGGGACAGGGTGCACGCGTGACTGGCCGCTGCCCGTTGTGCGGCCGCCATTGGGCGGGAGTCACCGTCTGTCCCGCAGACGGAGTGGCCCTCATTGACGCACCGTCGGCTGTGGGGGGAACGGTAGTCCCGTCACCGAGCCAGCGTCCCATGACGCCACGTGGACGACCCAGCAGGTCGCGCCGAACGCCGATCGTCCCCGATCAGGTGCTCGAGGACCGGTACCGCGTGCAGCGGCAAGTGGGTGAAGGCGGCATGTCGGTGGTCTATCTGGCACTTGACACGCATACGGGAGAGCGGGTGGCGGTCAAGGCGCTGTCGGAGGATCTGTCTTCCGACAAGACGGCGATGGCCCGACTCAAGCGTGAAGCCCGGCTCGGTGAGCGCCTTCAGCATCCGTGTGCCTGCTCCATTTCGGCGCTAGGCGAGACCGCCGGTGGGCTGATGTACGTGGTGATGCCGTTTCTGGATGGCGAAATGCTGTGTGATCGCACCGCGCGGCTGCGCTACATCCCGCTCGTCGATACGGTGCCGTTCGTGCGCGATATCGGGGATGGGCTGCATGCGGCTCATGAGCTGGGCATCATCCACCGCGATCTCAAGCCCGAGAACGTAATGATCTGTGCACGACCGGCCGGCGGGGAACGCGCCGTCGTCATGGATTTCGGGCTCGCCAAACAGCACCGGACCGATGCCGAAACGGAGAAGCTGACGGCGACCGGCGTGGTCCTTGGCACCCCCGAATTCATGAGTCCGGAGCAGCTCCGCGGCAAGCCGCTCGATGTGCGCACCGACATCTATTCGATGGCGATCATGGCGTTCGAGATGTTGACCGGTGCGCTACCCTTTCCCGGACGCACCAAACAGGACATGATGCTCGCCCGCCTGCAGGGCGATCCACAGAAGCTGCGGCACGTACGGCCGGAGCTCGGTTTTCCGCATGCGCTCGAGGAGGTACTGGCCAAGGGGATGGCTCGCGAGCGCAACAAGCGCTACCGAACGGCGCCGGAATTCGCGACCGCATTCGCGGAAGCCGCGGCAGGAGGGCCTGGGCCAGGAGATCCGGGCGGCAAGGGTGGGCCGTGGTGGCAGAGGCTGTTAGGCCGATGAGTCTGCATGCGCGAGCCGTCGTCGCGGCAGCGGCGTTGCTGGCGGCATGCGGTGGGGGTGGTGGAGACGCGGATCTTGACACGACGATGATGTCCGGGGCCGACAGCCCCGCCGCACCGGTCTCGCAAGGCGTCGGGCGCGCGCGGCTCATCGAGGTCAATCGCGGATCGAGCGGAATGGCCGCGCGGGTACGCTGGGCGCTGTCGCAGGACCAGCGTGCGGTCATGGTCGTCGAGGATCCGGCGAGCGTGGAGAACGAGCCGTTTCCCAACGGATTCGTGCTGGCACGCGAAACAGCGGCCGGAATCGAGATCGTGCAGCTGGATTCGGTATGGGATGCAGCGCCCTCGCCCGACTGGTCGGCCGCGGCGTTCGGTCGCGCTCACCGGGTGAGCGCCGGGGAGCGAGACAGCCTGACGACGGCGCAATGGGACTCGCTCGCAAGAGCCGCGCAGATGCCCCTCGCCGACGTGCGCCGCGGCGCGTTTCCGGCGAGCGGCATGGCCGTCATCATCGGGCTCGCGCAACCCGGAATCATCCGGCTGGCTGACGGTGCGCCGCGGGTCTGGCCGGTAGCGGCGGGGTGGCGAGTGGCATGGAGCCGCGACGGCGAACGAATGGTCGCCGGTACGCCGCCCACGCCTAACGTGAGCGACGACGCGGACTCGCCACGGTGGGTAGTGATCGATACGGCGACCGGGATGCCGCGTGGGGAGCTGCAACCGGACTTTCAGCGCTTCGAGCCCAACTGGGTTCAGGGACCACTGATCGACATCTCCGCTACCCACGACACCGCGCAGCGTGTAACGCTGCAGATCGACGGCGGATCGGTGGAGAGTGTCGGAAACCTCATCACACGGAATGGCGTGGAAGTGGGATCGGGGATCGCGCTCGCCGCGACCCGTAGCGGGCGGGTCATTGTTGCACTGGCGCCCGATCCGAACGCCGCGGAGTATGATCCCAAGGAGCGACTGGTTGTCTACATCGTGGAGCCGTAGCGGCGCTCGCGCCGCCGCTCTGTTGCTTTCAGCGGGGTGCCTGGCAAGTAGCGCAGCAACCCAGCCGAATCGTGTGACGCACACGTATCGTCCGGCGATCGATGCTCTGCATTACGACCTGACGATTATGCTGCCGGACACCGGCGCGCGAATCGCCGCCCGGGCGACGCTCGAGCTGCGACGGGCGGCCGGCGCCGACACGGTCGTTCTCGACCTGCTGGACCTGACAGTCGACAGCGTGGCGGTGAATGGGCGGGCCGCGCCGTTCACCCGTGACTCGGTGTCGGTTCGCATTGCCGTACCCGTCAGCGTCGGCGACTCGCTGCAGGCGACTGTGTGGTACGGGGGGATCGTGCGAGACGGACTCATCATCCGTCGCGATTCCGCCACTGGCGAGTGGACCGCGTTCGGCGACAACTGGCCCAATCGGGCGCGGCACTGGATTCCCAGCATCGATCACCCAAGCGACAAGGCAACGGTTACCTGGACCGTGGAAGCGCCGAGTACGCGCACGGTGATCGCGAATGGCGTTCTGGTGGAGGAGACGCCGCTCACCGCACCGCTGGCCGGCCGCACCCGCACGGTGTGGCACGAAGGGAAGCCGATTCCCACCTATCTCATGGTCATCGGCGCCGCCCGGCTGGCGATGCTATCGTTAGGACAGACCGCCTGTGGAATGGCCGAGCAGCCTGGATGTGTGCCGCAGTCCGTCTATTTGAGTCCGGAATTGCGCGACTACGCTCCCGGGCCGTTCGCCGACGCCGGCGCGATGGTCGCCTTTTTCGGCCGCATCGCCGGCCCCTATCCCTACGAGAAGCTCGCGCACGTGCAGAGCGCCACACGATTTGGCGGCATGGAGAACGCCACGGCCATTTTCTACAGCGATGGGGCGTTCCGGCGGCGCAGCGTAGGCACGACCCTGATCGCCCACGAGACGGCACATCAGTGGTTCGGCAACGCCGTCACCGGTCGAGAGTGGGCACACCTCTGGTTGAGCGAAGGCTTTGCGACCTATTTCGCCGCCCTTTGGACCGAGCACTCGCGCGGCGACTCCGCCATGCGCGCGTCGATGCAGGCGATGCGGCGGGGAATAATCGATTCTGAAATCACCGCGCAACGGCCGGTCATCGATACCGCGCAAACCAATTTGATGGCGTTGCTGAACACCAACAGCTATCAGAAAGGTGGCTTTACCCTGCATATGCTTCGCGCGGTGGTAGGGGATTCCGCCTTCTTTCAGGCCATCCGTGCGTATTACGCAGCCCACGTGCACGAAACGGCGCTGACCGATGACTTCGCGCGCGCGGCCGAGCAGGCGCACGGGCAGCCGCTTGGCTGGTTTTTCGACCAATGGCTGCGCCGTCCGGGGTATGCCGAGGTGAGCACGAGCTGGAGTTACGATGCCTCCGCGCGCCGCGTCTTACTTCAGGTACGGCAGGGAGGCCGCTGGCCGCCGTATCGCTTTCCGCTCGCTGTAGTGCTGCGCGACACGAGCGGCACGGAGCGTCGGGTGACGGTGGAGGTCGGTGCCGAACGGGAGCAGCGCCTGACGCTGCCGGTGGCGCTCGACCGTGCGCCGGCGGCACTCCTGATCGATCCGGATGCACAGCTTCTTGGCACGTTCACAACCCATTGATGCATACCGCCTGACGCTGGTTCTGGCGGCAGTGCTTTTTGCCTCGTCGTCTGCCCCCGCCGCCGCGCAAGGACCCGTGCAGCGCGCCGACGAGTTGCTGCGCCAGGGCCGCATCATGTCGGCGGAATCGCTCTACTATGCCGCGGCCAACCTGACGCCGCGCGATCCTAAGGCGCGCCACGCACTCGGCCGCTACCTCGTGTCGCGCGGCCGGTTGCGCATCGGGGCGACGCTGATCGAGGAGGCTCGCTTCTTTGGCGGAGACGTGCGAATCGCGGCGGAGGCGCTGGCACCGCTGTACGCGGCCCTGCACGACTACCGGGCACTGGCCGCACTCCCTTATACGCCGCTTAATGCTGCCGAGCGTCAGCGCGTGATCTGGCTGCGGGACAATCCTCCGGTTTCGGACGGCACCGACTCCGCTGTCGTCAGGCTCCACAACGGGAGCGGAAGTGCCATCGCGCGGATTCCGGTGACGATCGCCGGCGAGCAGGTACTCGCCACGCTCGATCCGACAGTGCGCGGGCTGGTCGTCGATACCGGGTGGATCAGGCGACCGGGGTTGCGGCGCTTCGCCATTACGCCGGGCGGAAACGTAAATCACACGCCACTGGTCGTTCTCGAATTGAAGATCGGGAGTCTGATTCTGCGCAACGTGCCGGCCAGGGTCGGGGACACCCCCGGCGTGACGATCGGACTGGACGTCATTGGCCAGCTGACTCCGACGTTCGACGCGGCCGCCGAGATGCTCGTCGTCAGGCGGGCACGCCGCGTGCCGCGCGGCCGTGGTGAGCAACTGCCGACTTTGGTGCAGTCCGATGCGTGGTTGATCAGCACCGGTGACCGGCTGCTCCCCCTGCACGGCAACGAGGCTCGCAACCTCCTGGACGGCCGACGCTGGACTCTCCATGCGCGACGGGGCATCGTGACGGTCGAGCGGTAGTCATCAAACGAAGGGCCGGCTGCCGCGAGAAAAGAGGCGGGGAACTTGCGATCACAATGTGCGACCAGTCGGCGACCGCGCTTGTGCGCCTTCCGATTCCCTTCGGCCGCGTTGTGCCCATGGTAAATGCCGAACAGCAGATCCCTGGCTCCGATGACGCCTGGCGTCATCACCTGATCGAGGATACCACGCGCGTCCTCGAGATTCTCCGCGCGAGCAAACGAATTGCCGTGCTGGGAATCAAGACTCGCGAATCCGGGCAACCGGCCTACTACGTCCCGGCCGACGCGCAGCGTCGTGGCTACCAGATCATTCCGGTGCCGGTCTACTATCCGGAGGCGACGGAGATACTCGGCGAGAAGGTATACCGGTCATTGGCGGATATTCCCGATCCAGTGGATATGGTAAACGTCTTTCGACGGTCTCGCGACATCCCACCCCACCTCGACGACATACTCGCCGCCAGGCCGAAGGTGGTCTGGTTCCAACTCGGCATTCGCAACGACGAAGCGGCCGAGCGGTTGGCTCGCGCAGGTATCGACGTGGTGCAGGACCGATGCTTGTCGATCGAGTTCTCAAGAGCAGGAAATAGGAAATAGGAATTAGGAAATAGGAATGAGGAACTAGGGACAGGGGACCAGAAACCAGGGCCTCGCAATCGGAGGTACGACGCTGCGTCGGCTTGCTTTTCGGCCCTGCTCTTCCGCCTCCCTATTTCCTAATTCCTATTTCCTATTTCCTGCTCCAATTATCTTTCCTGGACACTCATAACCCTACCATACATGCGCATGCTCGTGCTTGGTGCCGGCCTGCAAGGCTCGGCCTGCGCCTTTGATTTGCTTCGCAACAGGGAAGTCAGCGAAGTTCGGCTCGCGGATCTGCGCATGGATCACTTGCCGGAGTTTCTCGGACCATTTTCCGGCGATCGGCTGATTCCCACGCCACTGGATGTTCGGAATCGTGAGGCAGTGCTGGCGCTGATGAGGGAAAGCGATGCCGTGATGTGTGCGCTGCCGTACTACTTCAACCTGGAGATGACGGAGTGCGCTGTGGAAGCGGGCGCTCACTTCTGCGATCTGGGCGGCAATACGGAGATCGTACTCCAGCAGAAGGAACTGCACGACAAGGCGCTGGCCGCGGGAGTGAGCGTGATTCCGGATTGCGGGCTCGCACCCGGGATGGTGAACATTCTGGCCGAACATGGAATTCGGCAGATGGACAGCGTACGTGCCCTCCGAATTTATGTCGGTGGGTTGCCGCAGAGCCCGGAGCCTCCGCTCAACTATCAGATCGTCTACTCACTCGAGGGCGTGCTCGATTACTACACGACGCTTTCCTGGGTCTTGCGCGATGGCAAGCTGACCCAGGTGCCAGCCCTTTCAGAGGTCGAAAGCGTGGTATTCGAGGAGCCCGTGGGCGAGCTCGAGGCGTTCCACACGGCGGGCGGCCTCTCCACGATGGGATTGCGTTATGAAGGGAAGATTCCGACCATGGAGTACAAAACCCTCCGCTATCCCGGCCACGCGAAAATCATGGAGGCGATCCGCGACCTCGGATTGCTGGAGCTCGACCCTGTCGACGTCGACGGCATCAAAGTGATCCCTCGTGAGCTGTTCATCGCTGCCGCCGGCCCCCGCCTTCGAAAGCCTGAGAGTCCCGACATGGTGGCGTTGCGCGTCACCGTCGAGGGAACCAGGAATGGCCGCGACACGGCGCTCGGATGGGAAGTGCTCGACTACTACGATGTGGAGCACGGTGTCAGCGCGATGATGCGCACCACCGGCTACTCGATTGCGATCACCGGTCAGATGCAGGCCTGGGGGCAGGTCCGGGGCGCCGGCGTGCTCACGCCTGACGAGGCCGTCCCGGCCGATCGTTATGTGGACGAGCTGCGAAAGCGGGGGATTGTCGTGAAGGAAATAGGAATTAGGAATTAGGGTCAGGGGGCGGCGCCGCGTCGCCCAATTCCCACTTCCTAATTCCTAATTCTACTTCCTAATTCCTATTTCCTATTTCCTATTTCCTGCTTCTCTCACCGCCTGACGAAGCTCGCGAGCGTCGGCCCCATGGCGTCGATGGTCTCCCTCGCGTTCCAACGGTCCGTGCCGTTGTAGATGAACGCGAAGGCAATCAATTCGCCGGATTCGGCGGTCACGTAGCCGGCCAGCGAGATCACCGAGTTGGTTGTGCCGGTCTTGGCGTGCAGGTTGCCGTGCGCAGGTGTGCGTTTCATCCGGTTGGCGAGTAGCTCCGATTCTCCAGCCACCGGCAGGGACGCGTGGAAGGTTTCGCCCCACGGCTCGCGATGCGCGTACTCGAGCAGCTGCACGAGGGCGCGGGGGGTGGTCCGATCAAGCACGGACAGCCCGCTCCCGTCCGCGGCATATACGCTCCCCGGACGTGTCCCGACCTTCTGCACCATGAATCGCTGCAGCAGGTCGTTTGCCGCCTCCACAGTTCCAATGCCGCGCTCCGAAGCCGAGCGCCCGGCATTTCGGAAGAGCAGCTCGGCGAAGTGGTTGATGCTCTCGCGGTTCATCACGGCGAGCAAGTCGCGTAGCGGCACCGAATGCAGTGAGGCGATGAGCACTGCTCCCGCCGGTGTCGCGCTCTCGATCGTTGCGCCTTCGATGACGATCCCCTTGCCAGCCAGTGCACGCCGGAGTGCGTCGGCGGTGAACAGGGACGGCTCTTCGACCACCACCTGGTAGCGCTGAGTTCCGGCTCGCGAGCCGATCGTTCCACGGAGCTCGACTCCTCCGTCGGGCGTAGGCAGTATGACGATCCGCGAACGGCGGCCGCTGACGGTGCGCGCCCTGTTCTGAATCGGCATGGAGCTCAGCGGCTCCACTGCGGCGACCGGCGAGCTTCCGATCGCGCCCGGAGAGACGGCAACTACCGCCAGATTTTCGTTCAGGGAGAGCGCCGAGACGCGCGCCGCAAAGGACGCGTGGAGGTACCGACTCTGCCACCCTTCGGGAATGCGCTGCGCATCGAACGCGGTCGCATCGGCGATCAGGCTGCCGCGCACTCGCGTTATGCCCGCGGCGGCGATCAGGGCGGCCAGCGAATCCACCGCGCCGGATTGCCCGCCCGGCAGAAACCGCTTCGAGAGTCCGGGATCACCGCCGCCGCGAATCACCAGGTCGCCTAGCAACGTACCCGCGCTGTCGATGCTCCCCGTACGCAGCACGTCGGTGCTGAACTGATGAGA
>DATKDD010000168.1:0-8242 GCA_035512875.1 Gemmatimonadaceae bacterium
GCCAGCGCGTGGCCGTGCGCTCGCAGCAGGCATCTTTGGGCATCGTCGGAGTCGCCCTGCCGCCAGCGTACGGTGCTCTTCACGTTGAGCGCATGCCCCCTGCTGCCCTCGTCTCCCGCGGCTTCGGCGATGGCGAGAGAAGCCTCGAGGCAGTCCAGTGCGGCCTCGGCGTCGCCGTCGGCGTCGTAGGTCCGGGCGATCCATCGGAGCAGCGCCGAGGCGCGGGCACATGCCCCCGGCACGCCCGGAGAGAGCGTCCGAAGCGCGCGCTCGTAGCCCTGCCGAGCGGCATTCCTGTCGCCTCGCCGCTCGGCCTCACGGGCGTCTTCCGTAAGCGCCTGAATGGCATCGATCAGCGCGCCTGGCCATGGCCGGCCCGGAGGCTCGAAGACAGACCGGCCGGTGCGGTCCTCCCGAGCCAGCGGCGGGCGGATCGTGCTCATGAGCGGAGCGGCGGTTCGGAGAACCGAATCGGAGGACGCTCGGGGGATCCTATCCCGGAGCCAAACGAGTGGGTGCGCACGACATAAGGACTACTTGGCTCTGCGATTAGTAAAAGGAGCCCCAGCACGGCAGGTCAGAGGGAAGGGGTACGGTCGTTGATCAGCGTCGGTTGTCCTCGTGGATACGGAAGCGGGGTGCCGCGGTTACTCCACGACACCCCGCCGACTTCCGTTTACGTCCGTTCAGCCAGTGGCCATGATATGGCCGTGAAGAGGCTTTACTCCGGCGAGGCTGAAAGGGCCGTTACGTCGCATCGTAAGGGTCTCCTCTCAAAGGGGCTGAAAAGTATGCACGCCAGCTGATCCGGCAGCGCAGTTCAGAAGGCAACGTGGTAGCCACTGAAGTGATCTATCCAGGCATCTACGGTCGCATCCTCATCGCGATCTGCTGAGGGTAGCCAATCGACGATCTCCCCATTGAGCACGTAGACGATGCTCTCCTGCGACGAGGCCGGTCGATTGCAATGCGCGTAGCTCAGTGAGAGCAGCGCCTGTCGCTCGAACGCGAGGCCGTGCGGCGAAAAGGTCGCCTCGACTGCTTCCGAGACCGGTGCTTCAGCCGTAACCACCGTGTACCCATTGAGCGCCCGCGGAGGGATGCTCAGCTTGTGGGGGCCGAACTCGACCTCCCCCCCATTCGGACCGACGATCTGCACCGCTGCGGCGTACTGAAGTGGCTCGCAGTAGATTAGCCGCGAGACCCTGTGCCCGTGCTTGCGATTCATCCGCTTCCAGTCTCTCTTCAGCTGCTGGTACTCCGGCTTACTCGAGATCTCCGCCGCGGCGACCCGCCTCAGCTCGAGATCAAACCACCGCAGCAGTCGCGGGTCGGAATCGCTTGCGTACACCACCTGCTTTTTCGACGCCGAGATCAAAGCCGATGGCGCGGCTATCTCCTCCGGCGCGGTCAGTGGGCTGTCGGCGCACGCAACGATACTCGTGCTAAGCAGTGCCAGAAAGCCGAAACGCATGTATCGTGTGTTGATCATTTGCTCCTCTGCAGTCGGAAGTAGAACACGCGTGCGCCGGTGACGTCGCACCGCGCGTACCGCGTTCCGTCCGCGAAAAGCACTCGATGTTCGTTTGTGATAGCTCGAGACCGCCGCGTGACGAAGTCCGGCCGCCCAGGCCGCCTTTCGAGTACCAGCGAGGAGCTCGGAGACGGGGGCCGGCGTGCCGCAGTCGAGGGATGGCGTGCCTTTGAGGCTGCAACGGCGCATCACTTCGACGTTTCTGTGGCGGCGGACCAACAGGAGGGGAGGTCGGGGCCCCGCTCGACAGTGATCGGGGCTCCTAATTCCTAGTTCCTACCGGAAGGAAATAGGAACTAGGAACTAGGAATTAGGGGTGGAACGCTTGGCGGCTGCGCCGCCCTCGCACTTTTTGAAGGCGAGCGGCGCCAACGGCGCTGCTCGCAATACCATCCCTAATTCCTCATTCCTAATTCCTAATTCCTAACTAATTCCTAGTTCCTGCTTCTCAATTACTCGTTCCCGACTCCTGCCTCAGATTCCTCGCGATCCAGCCAAAGCTCGCGAGCGCGATAGCGGCGAAGATTGCGAACGCCAGGTGCTCGCCGAACAGCAACTTTCCTATCGCGAACAGCGAGCTGTACACCGCCGCGACGCCCGCGACCCAGTTCGTCCAGGCTAGCGACCCTCCAGCCATTACCTCGCGGCCATAGCCCGCCGCCGTCGAAATGCGCGTCCATCCCGGTCCACCGGGGCGTACGCGCCGATAGAACGAAGTGAGCACCGCGTCGGTTTCCGGCTGCGTCAACAGGGTCACGGTCAGCCAAACGAGCGTGCTCCCCGCGACAGTCACGAGCAGTATGACCGAGTCGGCGCGCGGATCGCGCGCCGCGAAATAGTCGGGTATCACCTGGATCGCTATCAGGGAAATCACGAACGATGCGATCATCGCGCTGATCTCCGACCATGCGTTGATTCTCCACCAGTACCAGCGGAGGATCAGCACCAGGCCGGTACCCGCGCCTAGCGCGATGAGAAAGCGCCATGCACCCTCGATCGTCGTAAGGCGAGAGGAAACGAATATCGAGCCGACGAACAGAAGAATCGTCGCGGCGCGGCCGACCATGACGTAATGGCGCTCGGATTCGTCGCGCTTGAGGAACCGCTTGTACACATCGTTGACCAGGTAGCTCGCCCCCCAGTTGAGCTGCGTCGCAACGGTGGACATGTACGCGGCCGCAAAGCCGGCGAGCATCAGTCCGCGCCACGGCGTGGGGAGCAGATCCATGAACGCGTGCACGTAGCCGTCGCCCTTCTGATCTGCGGCGAGCTCCGGATACAGAACGACGGTGGCGAGAGCGGTTATGATCCATGGCCACGGGCGGATGGCGTAATGCGCCACCTGAAAGAACAACGTCGCCAGCATGCCATCGCGCTCGGTGCGGGCCGAGAAGATACGCTGCGCCACGTATCCTCCGCCGCCCGGTTCGGCGCCGGGATACCACGCCGCCCACCACTGAACCGAGAGAAACACGCCTAGCGTGAGCAGGGGCATCCACGCATAGCCGGCAATGCCTTCAGGGCCAATCCGAACGGGAAGCACCGACAGCGCCGCAGTCTCGCTCCCGAAGTGCGCAGCCACACCATCCTTGAGCGCGGCCATACCGCCCACCGCATCGACCGAATACACGGCGAGCACGATGACCGCCGTCATCATGATGATGAATTGGAAAAAGTCCGTCCAAAGCACCGCCCACAGCCCGGCCGCCACCGCGTACATGACCGTTATGACGAAGCAGATTCCGACTGCGACCAGCGGATCGACGTTCAGCGCGATCGACAGGATCGTGATCATCGCTTTCGTGACCCAGCCGAGGATGATCAGATTGATCGGAATCGCCAGATAGAGCGCGCGGAATCCCCGCAAGGTGGCAGCCGGCTTGCCGCTGTAGCGTACTTCGGCCAGCTCGACGTCGGTCATCACGCCGGCCCGGTGCCAGAGCCGGGCAAAAAAGAACACGGTGAGAATCCCGCTCATCACCGCGTTCCACCACAACCAGTTTCCCGCCACCCCGTTGGCGGCGACCAGTCCTGTAACCGCCAGCGGGGTGTCTGCCGCGAAGGTAGTCGCGACCATCGAGATGCCGGCCAGCCACCATGGTACGTTGCGGCCGGAGACGAAATACTCGGAGAGTGTAGAACCACCGCGGCGGGTGAAGTACAGCCCTATCGCCGTCGTCAATACGAAGTAGGCGGCGACGATCGCCCAATCGATGGCGGAAAAGCTCATCTTGTGGAGGCGGAGGAGAGAGTCGTCGAAGGCGTGCGCCCGCTGGCGGCATCGGCCGCCGAGACGACCGCGTCGGCCAGGGCGCTCCGCACGCGGCCGATCCGCGCGTTCTGGCGTGTAGGATTGACGCGATTCGTCAGGAGAATGACGAACAGGTCGCGGGTCGGATCCATCCACATCGAGGTGCCGGTGAATCCCGTGTGGCCGAATGCCGGCCGGGAAAGAAGACGGCCAGCCGAGTTGGAGCCGCTTGGCGTCTCCCACCCTAGCGCGCGATGCGACAGCGAGGAGTCCTGCACGTGCGTGAACGCGCGGATGGTGGCCTCGGGAACGATCCGCACTCCCGCACGGGCTCCACCGCCTAACAGCATTTGCGAAAAAATCGTCAGGTCATGACCCGTGCTGAACAACCCCGCGTGGGCGGAAACGCCACCAAGCCTGAAGGCGTTCTCATCGTGGACCTCGGCGCGGACGTGCCGTTGGCGCCACGGATCGTATTCGGTGGGCGCGGTGCGCCACGACACCGACGTTCGTGGCGTGAAGCCGGTCTCCAGCATGCCGAGAGGCCCGAACACGTGTAGCGCGAGGTACTGGTCCAATGGCCAACCGCTCAACTGTTCGACGATCTGACCGAGAAGAATGGCTCCGAGGTCGCTGTACGCCATGCGCGCGCCGGGCACGGTGTCGAGCTCCGTCGCGTATACCGCGGCGACCGCCTCCAGCGGCGTTTCGGATTCCTTGTACAGCGGCCGCCACGGAGGCAGCCCGCTCGAGTGCGTGAGCAGGTGCCGCACCGTCACTGCATCCTTTCCGGGGCCGGTGAATCGCGGCAGGTACCGCGACACCGGCGCATCGAGATCTACCGCGCCTCGGGACACCAGCTGCATCATCCCCGTCGTCATGCCAATGACCTTCGTCAGCGATGCCAAATCCCACAGCGTCCGCTCGTCAGGCGCGGGGCTGCCGGGCAGCCAGTCGATGACCCCGAAGCCGCCGCTGAAGTACACGCGGTCCCGGCTGCCGACCACTGCGTAGGCACCCGGAAAGGCGCTGTCGGCCACTGCCTGCCGCACCACCTGCGATACCGAATCCTGGATTGCACGCTGCATACGTTGCTCGATGCGCTCGGCGCGTCCCATGCCAAACGACGCACAGGCGGAAAGGGATACGAGGAGCAGAGGGAAAGCCAGCGCGGCGCGCACCAGCCTTCCACGGCCCCCGCTCAGGGCTGGGAGTGTTGCTCTCGGTCGCTGGATGGCAGCAGGCTGCACTACATCCTCCTCGCGCGATGGTCGGTTGGTAGAGCGCTGTCAGTCGTCGTCAGGCGTTGTTCGGTGCCCGGCGATGCTTCATTTGGATCGAGAGATGCCGTCGCCACGTTTGAAGTACTCCGGCAGCGAGATCGGTGATGTACCGGTGATCGGAATCGTGCCCGCCAGCGCCCGTGCCGCGGCCTGCTCCAGCCCCGGATCGATTCCGTACGTCGCCAGGTAGCTCGAGACGCGCGGAAAGTCACGGATTACGTAAGGATTGCCATTCGCAACCACGATGACGCGCTCCGGCCCGGCCAGCCCGTCGATCCACTTCGAGATGTGGCGGGGGATCGCGAACCGGCCTTCGCCTTCTATCGTGCGGACATGCGTGGTGATGATGATGCGGTCGGCGCCAGACATCGTGCGGGTCAGCGAATCCAGTTCCGCCGACCCTGTCCGCGGCGAGATGCGAACGCCGGTCGCTCCGGGAACGAGCCGTCGCAGCTCGGCAAGGAACGGCCGGCCGGCGAGTACCTCGAGCTCGGGGGCGTACGTGACCACCGCTATCCGTCCCTCGCGCGGCACGGGAACGAGCCCGCCGGCGTCGCGCAGCAGGGTAACCGCGCGCTCGGCGATCCCTTTCGCGACCTCCCAATGCGCCGGCGCCCCCACTACACGGCGCACCACGTCGAGATCCGCATAACGATCCTGGTGCAATCCCAGCCGGGCTTTCATCCCCAGCGTTCGCCGGGTGCTCGTCGCTATCCGATCGGCCGGGATGTCCCCGCTCTCGACCGCGGCGACGACGGCGCTGATCGCTGCCGGAATGTCACCCGGCTTGAGCAGCACGTCGGCACCGGCCTTCACCGCCAGCACCGCGCTCTCGCCCACGCCGTATCCCTTGCCGACACCTTCCATGGTGAGCGCGTCGGTGACGATCATCCCGCCGAAGCCTAACGAATCGCGCAGCAGGCCGCTGATCACCTCGGGCACGAGCGTAGCCGGCGTGGAGGGCTGGCCGAGCGCCGGCAGCGCGATGTGCGCGGTCATGATCGCGCCCACACCGGCATCGATCGCCGCCTTGAACGGCCGCAGCTCGACGCTGTCCAGCTGCGCGCGGTCGGATGTGACGACCGGGAGCGCCAGATGCGAGTCGGTATCCGTGTCGCCATGGCCGGGGAAGTGCTTGGCGGTGGCGACCACTCCTTCGCTCTGGAGCCCCCGTACGAAAGCGGCGGCCAGCATCCCGACCGCGCGCGGATCCTCGCCGAACGACCGCGTGTTGATCACCGGGTTGGCCGGATTGTTGTTCACATCGCTCGTCGGGGAGAACGCCATCGTGATGCCGATCGCCCGAGCCTCACGGCCGGTAATGCGCCCTGCCTCAAAGGCATCCTCCTCGCGCCCGGCGGCACCGATCGCCATGTTCGTGGTGAGCAGCGTGGCACTCCCGCCGCGCAGCAGCGACGGGACGTGCACTCCCCCAACCAGCCGGCCGAGGCCGGGCTCCAGATCCGATGCCACGAGCAGGGGAACGGACGCAATGCGCTGGAGCGCGTTGATCTTCTCGGCTACCTCGATCGGAGATCCCAGCGACATCGTGATGCCGCCCACGCCATCCCGGGCGACCCAGCCTCTCGCCTCCGCGAACGCAGGCTCGTCCCAGTTGGTGAAGTCGCCAAGGATCCACACGTGGACCATCTGGGCGACGCGCGACCTGAGATCGAGCGTTTCCAGAGTGCTGTCGACCCACGCGCGCTGTTCCGGTGTAAGAGGACTGCCCGGCGTGAAAGCCGGCGTCGCGAGGACCACGGACCGAGCCGGCGGGACGGGCGATGGAAGCATCGACTCGTCAGGCACGGAATGCGCCGGTTGCGCGCACGCGGCGACGATCATGAGGATACCCGGAATCACGGAGCGTAGTGACGAATGCGACATCGCGGACCGAAAATGATGGGAGCGATTGGCGCGGTGCTCATCACCGCCTGTGCAGTCGGCGCGGCCGGGGGAGCGAGCGAGATCGGAGATGGGTTGTCTCAGCGGCGGGTGAAGGTTCGCCCCGGCATCACGGTGCTGCTGGAGGATAGCCTCCACCTGATCGCTGGCAAGCGTGTGGCGCTCCTCACCAATCAGAGTGGGGTCGACGCGCAAGGGCGGAGCGACATCGATCTCCTGTACCGCGCGGATTCGGTAGTCGGGGCTGGCAGCGCCCCACGGTTGGTCGCGCTCTTTGCTCCCGAGCACGGCATTCGTGGGACCGAGGAACGATCCAATATCGCAAGCAGTACCGATGAGCGCACGGGGTTGCCCATTCATTCCCTGTACAATCCCACCACTATCGAGCCACCGGATTCTACGCTTCGCGGACTGGAGGCGCTGATCATCGATCTGCAGGACCTCGGCACGCGCACGTGGACGTATCCAGGCTCGATGGTCTATGCAATGCGCGCCGCCGCACGACTCGGCGTCAAGGTCATAGTGCTCGACCGGCCGAATCCGATCACCGGCTCCATGGTAGAAGGGCCGGTACTCGACAGCAATCAGGCCTATTCCGGCTCGCACAGCGCCGCGCGCCGCGCCACGCCGGTCACACTACATCCGATTCCGCTACGGCACGGGCTCACCTTTGGCGAGCTGGCCCTCTTCTACAACGAAGAGCTCGATCTGGGCGCTGATCTCACGGTGATCCCCGCCGCGGGGTGGCAGCGGCACATCTGGTTCGACGAGACCGATCTCACCTGGGTCAAGCCCTCGCCGAACATGCCGTCCCTTACCAGCGCACTGCTCTATCCGGCCATCGTGCCGTTCGAGGGATCGAACCTGAGTGTGGGCCGGGGCACACCCGATGCCTTTCAGCGGTTAGGCGCCCCGTGGCTGAACGCGGACAGCGCGGTGGCTCTGCTGGAGGAAAGAGGGTTATCCGGGGTGCGGTTCGTCTCGGATCGCCGCGCACCGGAAAACCCGTCCGATCGGAAGTTCGGCGGCCAGGTCATCGCCTGGATCAAGATCGAGGTGACCGATCGGGACCGCGTGCAGGCCGCGCGCGTAGGTGCGGCGCTGCTGTGGGCGATCGCCAAGGTGAACCCCGATTCCCTGCAGATCCGAAACGCCACCTTCGATGCGCGATTCGGCACCCCCGCGCTGCGCGAAGCGTTGCTGCGCGGCGAGGATCCGGACTCGGTGATCGACAGCGAACTGCCCAAGGTGGTGCGGTTCGAGCAGCGG
>DATKDD010000169.1:0-2605 GCA_035512875.1 Gemmatimonadaceae bacterium
CCGCCGGCACGTGCGACCCGGCGCAGCAGCGGGCTGGGACGATAGCGATCCTCCCCGTACTCGGCCTGCAGCGCCTCGATTCGGGCGAGCACCTCGCCGGCTCCGATCTCATCGCCCCAGGCGAGCAAACCCTTGGGGTAGTTGACCCCTTTCGTCATTGCCATCTCGATGTCCGCGGCAGACGCCACGCCGAGCAGCACAGCGTCCGCCGCATCGTTGACGAGCATCGCCACTATCCGGTCGACGATCGCCCTGCCTATCCTCTCATCCTTCTCCGGCTCGGGGTTCACCGCGCCATCGCGGTAATCGTAGAAGCCTCGCCCGCTCTTCCGGCCAAGGAGCCCCGCCTCGGCCAGGCGCTGCTGGATCACCGACGGCCGGTAGCGCGGATCGTAGAACATCGCGGCGAAAACGGACGAAGTCACCGCGAAGTTCACGTCGTTGCCGATCAGGTCCATCAGCTCGAACGGCCCCATGCGGAAACCGCCCAGCTCCCGCATCGCCCAGTCGACGGTAGCGCAGTCGGCGATCCCTTCCTCCTGCATGCGAAGCGCCTCGCCGTAGAACGGCCGTGCAATGCGGTTGACGATGAACCCGGGTGTGTCCGACGCGATCACCGTGGTCTTCCCCCACGTATCGACCAGAGCGCGCACGCTTGCCGCCACATCGGGCGAGGTCG
This sequence comes from Gemmatimonadaceae bacterium, assembly GCA_035512875.1. Lineage (GTDB taxonomy): Bacteria > Gemmatimonadota > Gemmatimonadetes > Gemmatimonadales > Gemmatimonadaceae > JALZIF01. Next base: position 680 of record DATKDD010000169.1, read on the forward strand.
TCATGGCGGGCACGATCTCCACCAGCGGCATAACCGGCGCAGGATTGAAGAAGTGAACGCCGATCACCCTGCCGGCATGCTCACGATTGGAACCTAACGCCGCAATGGAAAGGGAGGACGTATTGGAGGCGAGCACGGCGTCCGGCGCCACTACCGCCTCGAGTGCTTCGAACACCGTCCGCTTGATGGACAGATCCTCGACCACTGCTTCGATGACCAGCTCGCATGGAGCGAACGCCGAGGTCTTCCCTCCCTCGACTCCGGCGATGTACGTGAAGCGGGCGAGCGCCGCGCCGGCAGCCGCCCTCGTCAGGCGCCCCTTCTCGACCTCCCGCGCCATCGCCTTCTCATGTCCGAGCTTCGCGCGATCGATCGCCTTCGCCTGCGCATCCGCAAGCACCACCTGGTGGCCATGCACCGCCGCGACCTGGGCGATACCGGCGCCCATCGCTCCCGCTCCCACCACGCCGATTACACCCTTGCCTTGCGTCACCGCACCTCACGTGCCCTTGAAGACGGGCTGCCTCTTTTCCCGAAAGGCGCGAACGCCCTCGGCGTAGTCTTTCGTCCGTCCCGCTTCCTGCATCGTCTCGGCCTCCACTTCGAGCTGCGCGTCGAGATCGTTGCCGAACGAGCGATTGAGCGCCCGCTTGGTGAGCCCGAAGCCCCGCGTTGCCTGTGAGGCGAGCGACTTGGCAATGGCGAACGTCGTATCGTGCAGCGCCGCCCGGGGAACCACATCCCAGATGAGCCCCCACTCCTTTGCCCTCGCCGCCGGGATCTTCTCGGCCAGGAAGAACATTCCCGTCGCCCTCTGCAGCCCAACGAGCCGCGGGACGAAGAAGGTTCCACTGGTGTCGGGGATCAATCCAAGCTTGGCAAAGCTCTCGACGAAGCTCGCATCCTCGGCGGCTATTGTGAGGTCGCAGGCGAATGCGAGATTCGCTCCCGCACCCGCGGCCACGCCGTTCACGGCGCAGATCACCGGTTTCTCGAGGTTGCGAATGGCCCGGATAATCGGATTATAGTTCGACCTAACGATCTCGCTGATGTCAGGCATCGGTCCGTCGCCTTGCGGAAGCGCTTCCGTCAGATCCTGGCCGGCGCAGAAACCGCGCCCCGAACCGGTGATCAGGACCGCGCGGACCGCGGAGTCACTCGCCGCGTACGCCAGCGCCCGCTGCACCTCGAGCGCCATCGCCCGGTTGAAGCTGTTGAGAACGTCGGGGCGGTTGAACGTGATCGTCAACACCCCCTCCGCTGCATCGACTGCGATTAGTTGGTACGTCATGATTGAAGATAATTCCGGGGGCTGGAGGAGTGGGGCCTGGTCGAGCCTTGTGCGTGCGATGCGTTCCGGGAGCGGGGCCGGCGATCAGGAGCGCGCGCGGCGCATCGTGTGCCACAGGCCACAACAATTAGTCAACAATTGTTCCAAAAACGGGCCAAAGGTCTCTTATCCATACTTCCATGCTGATCCTGTTCGAGAGCTTGGCTGTTCTGCTGCTCGTGCTGGCAAACGGCCCCTTCGCCATGTCGGAGATCTCCGTCGTCACTGCGCGCCATTCGCGCCTCGCTCACCGGGCCGCGGGGGGTGGCAGGCGGGCCCGGGCCGCGGCCGCGCTCGAGAGTGAGCCTGCTGATTTTCTCTCGGCTGTATAGATCGGCATCACGCTGGTGGGAATTCTGGCTGGGGCTTTCGGCGGCGCAAGGCTGTCCATCCACCTCCGCCGAGTCCATTTCACGGATTGGGTGGATCGCGCCGTACGCGGAAACTGTCGCGTTCGTTCGGATCATCACCTTTTTCACGCTCATCATCGGCGAACTGGTGCCGAAGCGCATCGCCCTGGCCAACCCCGAAGGGGTCGCCATGCTCGTAGCCCGTCCCATGCAGCGCCTGGCCACGATCAGGCGGCCGCTCGTCTT
>DATKDD010000170.1:0-5394 GCA_035512875.1 Gemmatimonadaceae bacterium
CAGCGGGGCCGACTACACCCGTGAGATCGAGACGACCGACCGGCTCGGAATTGGGGATACCGTACTTCTGCGCGACGAGGGCCGCATTTCCGGCTTCGCGCTTTGCCACACGGTGCCGCTGGTGGAGGGCCGTGCCGGTGACGAAATGCGGGTGCTGAAGATGGTGCTGGACGGGGTGGAAGGGCTGGAGCCGATGGCCCGGACGCTCTGCGGGTACGCGCGGCGGGCCGCAGCTCAGCGAGTGGCGTTCCGGGTGCAAGGGGGCCACTCCGAGGTCTATGCTACGCTGATCACGTTAGGTGCGCGGGTCCGGTGGACCGATTTGCGGATGACGCTGGCGGGCTTTCCGGAGCCGACGGTATCGACGGGCGTGGCGTTGTCGAACTGGGAGATCTGAGGCTACGGGACGCGGGATGCGGAACGCGGGATGCGGGAAAAACGGGCAGCGTGCCGGCCGCGGCGGCCTAACGGTGAGGTGGCGGGGTCTGCCTGGCAACTACACCCCACAACACACTGAACACGCCCAGCGTGAGAAGCGCGTGGATCCAGCCGGGCGCGGTGAGCGCGAAAGTCACTACCGCCCACACCGCCAGCATGATGATGCCGACGGGGAGTGCGAGCGATTCAATGAGCGATTCGCGAGAGCGGGTGTTCTTCACGTTGTCAAGATTGACTGGTTTCAGGAACGCCCATACATTCTAACTCAGTCGGAGCGGAGAGACACGTTTTTGAGCCAACAAGTCCTTCGAGCGGATTCGACAATCTACATTAACGTCATGCCTCGGGAGAGGAAGGCGAATGTGTGGTGAGAATCTCATTCATTCGCTAGGGCTTCAAAAAACCCTCTTCGTTCCACCCAAGAAAGCCCCGCCGAAAGGCGGGGCTTTTTGCCGAATACACCAGCACATTCTTCGTAACTGGGGAATCTGCGGTTGCACGATGGACAAATCGATTACGAGCCCCTTCTTGACTTCTCCCGGGGCCGCCACGCTCTTTCGTGCATGACCGACCGCCAGGATACAGCTTCGCCAGAGGGCGTTGACGACGCCCCCGTGGATCCCGCGGTTCACGCGCGACCGGCGACCGAAGGCATGGCGGCGCGACGCCGGCAGGCGATGGATCCCACGGTGCCGCGAGCGGACATGGGACTCGACCTGGATGAGGCGCCCGCGCGGAACCTGGAATTCGAAGACGTCGTTCGGCGCATGCTCGAGCTCCTCGGCGAGGACCCCGATCGCGAGGGACTTCTGCGTACGCCGCAGCGCGTCGCGAACTCTCTCACCTGGCTCACTCGGGGTTATGAAACAGATGTGAGTGACGTGGTGGGCAGCGCGGTATTCGAAGAGTCGCACGAGAACATGGTGATGGTGCGCGACATCGAGCTCTACTCGCTGTGTGAGCATCACCTGCTCCCGTTCTTCGGCAAGGCGCACGTCGCCTACATACCTAATGGAAAGATCGTGGGGCTATCGAAGATTCCCAGAATAGTCGAAGTGTTTGCGCGCCGTCTGCAGGTTCAGGAACGGCTCACTGAACAGATCGCGCAGGCTATCGAGGAAGTGCTCGAGCCGCGCGGCGTGGGAGTCGTGATCGAAGCGTACCACTTGTGCATGATGATGCGCGGCGTCGAGAAGCAGAATTCCAAGACGATCACATCGGCCCTTCGGGGCGAGTTTCGGGATAACGGCAAGACGCGCGAAGAGTTTCTCTACCTGGCGCACGCCGCGAACGGTGTCATCCGGTGACCGGTCCGCTCGCCGAGCGGACCGCCGCAGTGGTTGGTGGCTCACGCGGGATCGGGCTCGCGACCGCACAGGCGCTCGCTGGCGCCGGAGCGCGTGTGGCGCTTCTTGCTCGTCAGGCGGAGACGCTCGCGCTGGCCGCGGCGGCGCTCCCCGGGAACGCGGTACCGATCGTCTGTGATGTACGTGACTCCGCGGCGGTAACGCGAGCCGTCGCGGAGCTCACCTCCGAGTTCGGCGAAGCCCCCCACATCGTCGTCTGCGCTGCCGGCGTTTTCCCGCTCGCCCCCGTTTCCGAAACGGAGCCCGCCGAATTCGCCGATGCTCTCGCCGCGAACCTGCTCGGCCCGTTTCTCCTCGTGCGGGCGCTGCTCCCGGCAATGCTCGATCGAAAGTACGGACATCTCGTGCTCATCGGCTCGGTCGCCGACCGATACATCTACCCCGGGAATGGCGCCTACGCCGCCACCAAGTTCGGGGCGCGCGCGTTATGGGAGGTGCTCCGTCTCGAGTTGCGCGGCACCGGCGTGCGCACGACGCTCGTCGCTCCCGGCCCGACGGATACGCAGATCTGGGATGCGCACGATCCCGATGCGCCTCCGGGATTCCTGCCGCGGGCGGCGATGCTTCGGCCGGCGGCGATTGGTGATGCGGTGTGCTATGCCGTCACGCGGCCAGCCGGAGTGAACGTGGACGAGCTTCGCGTCTCTCCTGCCTGACGAGACCGATGCACCTGGAGGTCGTACCGGCGCTGCGGTGCCCGGTGGATCACGCGCCCACGTGGTTCGTTGCGCGTACCGATCGGCTGGAGGCGCGCCACATTGCCGAAGGGATGCTCGGATGTCCCATCTGTGGTGCCGAGTATCCGATTGCCGGCGGAGTGCTGCGTCTGGGCGAGGCGCTGCCGCGTTCCGCGGACACTCTCGGTGACGACGCGCCACTCCGCGCCGCCGCCCTGCTGGATCTCACCACCCCGTCCGGCCTCGTGATGCTCTCCGGTGCGTGGGCGGGGATCGCCACCGACGTTGCGGCGATGGTGGAGGAGGTTCAATTGCTGGCGCTGGACGGCCCAGCTGCTCCTCCCATGGGACTGGGAATCTCCGCGGTCGATGCGGGTGAGAGCGTGCCGCTCCGGACATCGGTCGCAAGGGGAATCGCTCTGGACGAAGCGCACGCTACGGAAACGGCGCTGAGACAGGCGGTGGAGGCGTTGCGTCCCGGTGGACGTCTGATCGGACCGATCGCCGCGCCGATTCCTTCGACGCTGGTGGAGCTGGCGCGCGACGCGGCCTGGTGGGTGGCCGAGCGCCCCGCGGAAGCGCCGGTGGTCACCCTGGCCACCGGCCGGCGCCGCCTGGACGAGCGTTAGGGCACGCGCGTGCTGTCTCTCTGGCTGAGACGAGCGCCTAACCCCGCGCGGCGGGTTGCCTCGCTGCGGTGCCAGATCGACGAGGACCGTCCGATCATGTCCCGCGGCTCCGCGAATACCATCGTGTTGTCGGCGGCGGTCGCCAGCACGACGACCGACTGACCCGCCGGCAGTAGCTCCGCGGCCCGGCTGCTGGCCGAGCTCGTGCTGCCGCTCGGGGTGAGCGTCAACAGACCGCCGGCCGGGTCGAATGAGGCGCTGCCCTGCACGACGACCACCGATTCGCCGGGATATTGCGCCCGCACAGTGAAGGTGCCCGGCTGGAGGCGCAGTTCCACCAGCGTTGCTCCGACGAACTGTGTCTGCTCGCCATTCGCTAGTACCCAGTCTCCGATGATGCTCGCGCTCTGCGCGGGGTGAACCTCCACATCGGATTCGCTGAGCGTTGCCTGCCGCCGGGCCGAATTACAGGCGGTCAGCACTACGATCGCGCACAGGAGTGCCGGGAGTGAGCGCATACAGGTACCTCTGAGTGGTGAGACGTACAGTCGAGTTCGCAAACTACGTTCCAGCCTGTGCTTGACTCCGGGGGTTCCGGCTGGCGCTTTCGGCTGAGTCCGCTGTCTATTCGGCGCCCTCCCGGCCCTCCACATACTGCGCATCGATCAGACTCTTGTACCGCTCATCGACCACCCTTCGCTTGACGCTCAACTTGGGGGTCAGCTCGCCGGTTTCGATCGAGAAATCGTGCTCGAGGAGTACGACCTTCTTCGGCATCTCATATCGCGCGAGATGCTGCAGGGTTCCAAGGACCTCCTTGTCCATCTTCGCGCGGGTCGTGTCCAGCGCGAGGAGCTGTCGCCGATCGGTCCAGATGAGATTCTTGATCTTGGCCCACCGCTCGAGCTGCTCGAAGTTCGGCACCACGAGCATGATCGGAAATCGCCGCCGATCGCCGATCATCACCGCCTGCGTCACGTATTTGCTTCCCTTTACGGCGTTCTCGACAGGCTGAGGGGCGATGTTCTTGCCGCCCGCGGTGACGATGATGTCCTTCTTGCGGTCGGTGATCCGGAGAAACCCGTCTTCGAGCTGGCCGATGTCTCCGGTGTGGAACCACTGCTCGGCATCGATCACCTCGGCGGTGGCTCCCGGCTTGTTGTAGTAGCCCTGCATGACGTGCGGACCGCGCGTGAGAATCTCGCCGTCCGGCGCGATGCGCACCTCGACCCCCGGTATCGGCCGGCCGACGGTGCCGATCCGGAAGTGCTCAGGCGTATTGACCGAGATGACCGGTGATGTCTCCGTCAGTCCGTACCCTTCGAGGATCGTCAGGCCGGCGGTGTAGAAGAACTTGTTGATTTCGGGAGCCAGCGGTGCGCCGCCGGACACGAACAGGCGCAGCCGTCCACCCACCCGCGCCCGCAGCTTGCTGAACACGAGCCGGTCGGCGATCTTTGCCTGCAGGCCTAACGCCGCGCCCGGAGTATCACCGGCGAGCGTGATGTCGGCAACGCGGTCGCCGACGTCGCGCGCCCAGAAAAAGATCCGCTTCTTGATCGCGCTTCCGGCGAGCGCGTTCTCCAATACCCGCGCGTAGATCTTTTCGTACACGCGCGGCACCGCGGTCATGATCGTCGGCCGGATCTCGGAGAAGTTCTTCACCAGCAGATCCATCGACTCGGCGAACGCCACCGTCACCCCGTTGGCGTACATGAGATAGTGGCCCGCCATGCGCTCGAACGAGTGCGAGAGCGGAAGAAAGCTGAGCGAGATGTCGTCGGTGCCGATCGGCACGCAGGTGCTCGCCGCCTGCACATTCGAGAACAGGTTGTCGTGGCTCAGCATCGTGCCCTTCGGCTCTCCCGTGGTGCCGGAGGTGTAGATGATCGTTGCCAGATCGCCAGGCACGATCCGCGCGGCGTCTGCTGCATAGCGCGCGGAGCGGTCGGCGGACTCGTGCTCCACTCCCTCCGCCTCGAGGTCGGCGAGCGAGCGGTCGGCTCCGGCGGGGACAGGCACGTCGAAGCTGACGACGCACTTGAGCGCAGGAACATCGCTTCGAATCTCGGCGATCTTGGCGGCCTGCTCGGCGGTCGAGACGAACAGCACTTCCGACTCCGAGTCACGCAGGATGTAGGCGATCTTGTCCGCCGGGAGCGTCGGATAGATCGGCACGTCCACCGCGCCCATCGTCAGGCAGGCGAAGTCGGTGATCGCCCATTCCGGGCGGTTCTCGCTCAGAATCGCGACGCGCGAGCCGCGTTGCACGCCAAGAGCCTG
>DATKDD010000171.1:0-3828 GCA_035512875.1 Gemmatimonadaceae bacterium
GTATGGACGGTACCGCGATCGGTAAAGATGACCGAACCAGACTTTTCGTCGTGCCAGCCTGGCAGACTGGAAAGCCAAAAGCACTTCGCTGTTGGTCAAATCGGCAAGTCGTTGCAGGTACAGCGGTTGCGCTATGGTCCTGCGCCCATGGAGGCGCCGCGAGGTAGCGCCGCGGGGCTCGATGACAGAAACAATAACACCAACCAATGGAGGCAAAACGATGCTTTACGGAACGACGCTGGCCACCCCGTTTGGGCTCCGGCGGGAGATCGACAAGCTGTTCGACGAGGCCATGAGTAGCGGCGGTCGCGGAATGAGCTGGGCGCCGGTTGTGGACATCCAGGAAGACGAGAAGGAGATCGCGATCGTGGCCGAACTTCCGGGACTCAAGCCCGACCAGGTAGATGTGACGTGCGAGAATGGTGTTCTCAATATTCGCGGTGAGAAGTCGGCGGAGCGGAAGGAGAGCGACCAGAACCGTCGGTACCACCTGATCGAGAGATCCTACGGCGCATTCAGCCGGTCGTTTCAGCTCCCGCAGGGGCTGGACGAATCGAAGATCGAGGCGAGCTTCGACGGCGGTGTGCTGACGGTGCACGTGCCAAAGGCGGCGTTGCCGCAGCCGAAGAAGATCCAGATCAATGTTGGATCTGGTCCGCAGCACGGCCGGGTCGAATCCGGCAACAGCTCCGGAAAGAACTAGTCCCAACGCGGGAGCAAAAAACAAAGGCGAGTCGAGAGACTCGCCTTTGTTTGTTCATTCCTGCCTTGGCGTCAGTGTACCTCGATCCACGCGCGCTCAGAAATGCGTCGGGGGTTGGACGCGCCCTGTAACGCCTTCTGGACAGCGCAGCTCGAGTAGTTGATCACGGAGTTGCCGCTACTTGTGCTCTCTTCCAGGAGAGTGCTTGCCGCCATCACCGCACCATTCAATTTGCCGCCCGTGCCGTGGCTCCTGAGAGTTCCGCGTACGATTACCGGACCATAGAACTCGAAATTACCCGATATCTCCAGGTTCCCGTCCACCAATAGAATGCCTTGCCCCATCTTTCCCGTCAGTTTTACGGTGCTGCTGGCCCCCTTGAAGTGGATAGTGGGGAAATAGTTCTGACAGGCGTTCGCCGGATCGGTATGATGCGGCGCGCCCCAGTTCTGTGAGGCACTCTTGTCGCACGCTCCGTTGACGACGACCGGTTCTATGGAGCTGAGCGTCGTGCTGCCATTGTACACCTTCTCAGCGCTTTGCGTGAGCGAAGCCCAGGTCTCATCGCCGAACACGAAATAATTAGTGGTATCATTAGCTGCGGCGGTCTCCTGGACCGGAGGATCGCCGGTCACCTGTTGAGCATTACCGTTGTAAGTGATCTTGCTCGCATCAGGGATAGCGATGCCGGGCATCGAGGGCAACAGGGGGCCGCAGCCGCCCCAGCCGGTGGGAGTTCTGTCCGCACCATCGATATAGGAGCTTCCGCCGACCGTTAGCGAGCCGCGCACGGTAAGCGCTCCCATGAAGTTGAAATCCGGCGATGACGTACGAACGTTCAACAGCGTCCGCTTGCGCGAGCGCGCCAGCCGGCCCGACCCAGCGGTGGCGGACGAAAGTAGTGAATATGCGCGCTGGGTGAGCTTCGTCACCACCACCGTATCCACCCACCCCGTGCCCGAATAGGCCGTATCCTTCCGGGCGCCGACGGCCATCGTGGCCATTCCTACGTTGTCCCATGCGTTCAGCGTTGTGTGCAGCCCGAGCTCGGCCGCGCGGAACGCGCGCTCGTGAACCACCGCGCCACCGCTGATCTGGCTCTCCTGCGCGGAGACGAAGAACACTCCCGCAATCAACGCTCCTATCACCACTATGCCGCCAAGCGCGGCGACTATCGCAATTCCTGCGCGTCGCTTCAACATCAGAATGCCTCCATCCACGCCCGCTCGACCACGCGCTTCGGAGGAATCGCGTTCGCGAACGCTTTCTTTATGGCGCAGCTTGAATACGTAACGGTCGACGTGTTGGCGAATGTGTTCGCGCCGCCGGCCGAGTTAGCCACCATCAGAGCGCCGTGGATCTTCGCGCTGTTCTTGCCGGCGAACTTGCCCTTCACTATCACGGGCCCGTAGAACTGGAAGTCGCCCGCTATCTCGAGATCCCCGTCCACAAGCAGGATGCCTTGGCCGGAGCCGCCCCTGAGTGTGAGCGTGTATCCCGCGCCCTCCGAATGAATGATCGGGAAATACGACTCGCAGGCGCCCGCCGGGTTGCCGCGCGCGGGATCCCCGAGGTTTTTCAAAGCAGTCGTGTTGCACGACCCGTCCGTGACCACCGGCCCGAAGCTGTTCGGAATGGAACTGCTGCTGTTGAAGACCTTGGCGCCGAGCGACGTGAGACCGGAGAAGGTCTCGTCCACGAAGTCGTTGTACGTGGTCAAATCGGTGGCCGCCGGGGTGGCGAGCAGCTTCGGTGAGCCCACCAGACAAACGTCCAGCGGGCAATCTTTCCTGGTGAACAGGACATCGCTGCTGTCGGGCACGACCACCGCGGCAACCGAATCTTCCGGTAACGGGCAATCCAGCCAGGCGAGCGGACTGGTGTCGAGCCCCACGATTGGTTCGGAGGTCAGCTGCACATCACCGCCGGCGGTGACCGCTGCTTTCGTGCTGAGCGACGGCACGCTGATCCGGACGAGGAGCGCCGTTCGCCGGCGGGAGCTGCCCTGGATTCCGCCGAACGCCGTCCCGGTCGAGCCGATCAGATATCCGGTCGCGTTCAGCCGCGTGATCGTCACGGTGTCGCGCCACCCCTGGGAGCTCGAATCGTACACGATCTCCTTGGTGCCCCCGATCGGAAGCAACAGCATCTCGGAGTTCTTCCAGCTGGCCAGTGAGGCGTTGATCCCGAATTCGGCGGCCCGGAACGCGCGCTCCTGCACGAAGATGTTGGTGCCGACGCGCAACTCCTGATTGGAGGTGAAGAAGACCCCAGCTATCATCACGCCGATGATGACGAGCCCGCCGAGCGCCGTCGCCATCGCGATGCCTGGACGACCCCCCTTCGAGAGTTCCGTGCGCGCGGGGACCATCCGCTACTGCCGGTTCCGGATCGCCACGCTGAAGCGCAGCGAGTCGCCCACGTGAGTGTTCTTGTATCCGCCCATGTCCACTACCCCTTGAGTCTGTCCCCGCACGACGATACTGATCTGCGCCACGGCCGCGGGGAGCGCGGTAGCTGCTCCGGCGGCGTCCTCATAACTGAACGAAACGCCGGCCGTGCCGCCACCGGCGGGGAGAAATGGGCCGGCGATCGGCTGCGGAGCACCGTCGCATGCGGGCGCGCAGTAGCCGAGGTACCAGGACCCGTCCGTCGCCTTATAAAGGATGTACTGCGTCCGGCGCACGAACCGCATCGGCGCACCCACCTGAATGGTGGCGGAAAGCGCTCCGTCGAGGGCGAAGGAGTAGCGTGACGAGGCGTCGCCGCCGGTGAGCGCCAGGCAGTCGAGGTTGGAGGTGCCGACCTCCGCGGCGATTCCGTACGCGCGCCATTGGTCGTCGCTCGCCGCGTCCAGCGCCCCGTCGTCGTACACGAACACCGTGTCGCCGACCTGCGGAGTCATGCTGAAGCTCGCCAGCGTGTTGCCGTTCGCGGGCACCAGCGGCGGAACGATGATCGTGTTCGCCGCGAGAACGCACGCGACCGCCTGGCCGATCGTCGCCCGGAACGTCATCGAGCTGTCCGATATCTCGATGATATCTCCACCCAGGGTCGAGACACCCCGGAGGTCCGACGGGATGATCCCCGCCGCCTGCCGGATCTGGCTGCGCGTCTCGATCAGG
>DATKDD010000172.1:0-3339 GCA_035512875.1 Gemmatimonadaceae bacterium
CCTCGCCTAACGAAGTGTCGGCCGCCTCGCCAGTGGCTGCCACCACCCGCACGATCGGAAGCCCGAACGCGGTCGCGAACTCGAAGTCGCGCGCATCGTGCCCCGGAACGGCCATGATCGCACCGGTGCCGTACTCCATCAGCACGTAGTCCGCTATCCAGACCGGCACCTGCTCGCCGGTCGCCGGATTGGTCGCCGTTGCCCCGGTGAAAACTCCTGTCTTCTCCTTTTCGATGATCTTTCGGCTGACGAGGTCCTGCCGCGCCGTGCGCTCTCGATAGGCATCGACTTGGGCCCGCTGCTCCGCCGTAGTCAGCTGCTCGACCAGCGGATGCTCCGGCGCCAGCACCAGATACGTCGCGCCGAAGATGGTGTCGGGGCGGGTCGTGAAGACAGGAACTGCGGGAAAGGGTAAATGGGAAACGGGAAAAGGTTCATCAGACTCACCTTTCCCATTTCCCGTTTCCCTTTTCCCGAATACGATCTCGGCTCCCTCGCTCCTCCCTATCCAATTCCGCTGCGCGGTCTTCGTCGAATCCGACCAGTCGATCCAGTCCAGGTTCTTCAGCAGCCGTTCCGCATAGTCCGTGATGCGGAAGAACCACTGGTCCAGAAAGCGCTGCTCGACCGGCGTTCCGCACCGCTCGCACGCCCCGGCGATCACCTGCTCGTTGGCCAGCACCGTCTTGCACGAGGGACACCAGTTGACAGCCGCGCCTTTCTTGTAGGCGAGGCCGCGCTCATAGAGCTTGAGAAAGATCCACTGAGTCCACTTGTAGTAGGCAGGGTCGGTTGTCGACAGCTCGCGGCTCCAGTCGACCATCAGCCCGGCTGCGCGTAGCTGGCGGCGGAAGTTGGCGATATTCCGCGGAATCAACTCCATCGGATGAACGCCCACCTTGAGCGCGAAATTCTCCGAGTGGATGCCGAACGCGTCGAAGCCGATCGGCTCGAACACGGTGTGCCCCTGCTGCCTGCGGAATCGTCCCTGGATGTCGTTACCCGTGAACGCGTACAGGTTGCCGATGTGCAGCCCCTCCGCTGACGGATAGGGAAACATCATCAGCTGGTAGTAGGGACTCTCGCCGTGCTCCAGATCGGGGGTATTGGTCCCCTCCTCCTGCCACCGCGATTGCCACTTCTGCTCGATGGATGATGCGTCGTACGCCGCCGGCTCGTCCGCCGCGCGGTCGCGAGATGTGCTGGGTGTTGTCATGGATCGTCCTCTGTTCGGGAATCTAGCGGTCGCTTTAGGAGCGGACCACAGGCAGAGAGGATTGGCGGCGCCAGCCAATTCCCCGATCGCCGAGCTGAGTTCCCGGTTCCCAGTTCCTATTCCTGATTCCTGCTGCTCATGCGTCACGCCCCCTCCCGGCTCTCCGACCTCGCGCGATTCGACGAGAAGCACGACTCGCTGCGGCGACGCCTGGTGATCTGGCTCGGCACCGCGTCGCTGCTGCTCGTCGCCGCACTGGCATGGGGGAGCTACTCGTGGATCGAGCGCGGGCTGCGCAAGCAGCTATCGACTCAACTCTTCGACGTTGCGCAACGCTCCGCTTCGCTGGTGGATCGGACGCTAATAGACCGGGCCCGCAGCGTGCGCATGCTCGGCAGCTCGCCGGTGGTGATCGACGCGGCTAGGCAGGGCGCGGCGAGGTCACGCGAGCTGGGCCTGGCGACGCTCTCCATCGCCGAGCTCGAGGCGCGCTTCAAGGACACTCGGTCGCTCGCCGTGGATGCCCGCGCCCGCGAGTACCTGCTCCAGCTGTTGCCCATCGCCGACATCGCCGAGGTGCTGGTCACTGAAGCCGCCGGGCTGAACGCGGTGACGAGCGGTCTCACGACGGATTTCGTCCAGCGTGACGAGTCGTGGTGGACCGACGCCTTCGGCAACGATGTGACGGCTCCGGTTGCGGCGCTTGATGAATCGGCGGAGGTCGTCAGTGTGTCCATCGCGGGCTCGGTGCGGCCAAACGGAACTCGTCAGGCGCTCGGCGTCATCAAAGTCGTGTTCGGCGTCAAGGATCTCGATTTCGAGCTCGCGCGCGCGGCGGAACGATCGGGCGTGGAGGTCGCGCTACTCAACGAAGACGGTGACGTGATCGCCGGCTCGGTGCGAGGAGACCGGCTCGCGCCAATCGCCGGACTCTCGCTCGGCGTCATGAGTACGGGAGTGTTGCTCCGCGAGTTCACCGGCGGCGATTCCCTTGCCTATTGGGCCGCCGCTGCGCCGGCTGCCGAAGGTCGGTGGCGCGTGGTCGCGTACCTGGGGGAGCATCTGGCATTGGCACCGTTGGCCGAGGCCCGCCTGGCGATCCTCGGAGCGTCGGCCGGGTTGATCGCGCTAATGACCTTTGCGTTAGGCTTCGTCGGAAGGCACGTCTCACGCCGCGTTACCGAGCCCGCCGAAGCGCTGGCGACGGCTGCCGAGCGCGTCGCGACGGGCGATTTGACGGTAACGGTGCACGTCCAGTCGACGGAGAACGACGAAGTGGCACGGCTGTCGCGCGGCGTCGGCGAGATGATCGACGATCTCCGGCGGCTGGTAACGACGATTCGTGATTCGGCCAACGAAGGTGCGGCGATGAGCACCGAGATCACCGCAGGCTCCGAACAGATGTCCGCGGCCGCGTCGGAAATGGCTCACACCTCCAGTGAGCTGAGCGAACAATCCGCCGACATGGCGCGCACCATTCAGGAGACGGCAGAGGCGGCGGCGGGACTGCTCCGCATCTCCGAGCGGGCGAATCTTCAGGCCAACGCCGGTGTGGAACGTACGACGCACATGCGCCAGCTCGCTCGCGCCAACCGGTCCCGCCTGGACGAAAGCGCCCGGGCGCTCGAGCTACTCACCAGCGAGGCGCAGAGCACCGCGGCGGCGTCTGACTCCCTGGCCGAGGCGTCGGAGCAGATTCGGGCATTTGTCTCGCTCGTGCGCAAGATCGCGCGTCAGAGCAAGCTACTCGCGCTCAACGCATCGATGGAAGCGGCGCGCGCCGGTGTGCAAGGCGAGGGATTTGCCGTGGTGGCGAACGAGATCCGAAAGTTGGCGACGAGTTCCAACGAAGCCGCCGAGCGAACGGAAACGCTGGTCAACACGGTACTCATGCGAGTCGACGAGTCGCGCCGGTCGAGCCGGCGCACGCTGGAGACGGTGAGCGGCGTCAGGCGTGCGACTCGCGAGGCGGGCGACTCGTTCTCGCAGATCGAGCGCGCGATGGCCGAGTCGCAGGAATGGGTGGAGACGCTGGAGCGATCGGCGCGCGATTCGAGCGAATATGTCGGCGAGATCACCGGCCGGCTCGACTCGCTGGCGCGCGGCACCGAGAGCTTCGCCGC
>DATKDD010000173.1:0-8145 GCA_035512875.1 Gemmatimonadaceae bacterium
TCGAGCAGAAACGATGTCGACATCACGCGTACGCCGTGCGGAGACACCGGCGGATGCACTCCGTTCTCGGTTACCCGCACGGGACCGCGTGCATCGAGAAAACGCGCGACGGTAGGACTCTTGAGATCCGCATCAACTACACCCACTCCGCCCGCAAGGCTCCGCGCGGCCCCCACCGCCAGTGCCGCCGTGACATAGCTCTTCCCGACGCCACCCTTGCCGCTCATGACGGCGATCGTGCGCCTGACGCTGGTCAGTCTCGCCGCGACACGCGCGCGCTGCTGCCCGATCTGCTCGCTCAGCCGCGAGCGATCCGGTTCGGTGACCTCGTGGTACGTGCGAAAGCTCACAGATCCCACACCGCGCGCGCCAGCATCCAGAGGTTGATCATCACGACGACGAGCGCCGTGAGATAGAAGCTCGGAGCGATGACGGCGCCCGCGTCGGCGAAGAACGCGCCGCGAATGAGCGTTGGAAGCCGCAGGCTGTGGACCGCCCACACGACCCCGGCGAACCAGACGTTCTGCCATCGCAACAGCGCGAAGAAGACGAGCAGCGCAACGACGGCGCCGAGCAGGAGCCAGAGCCAGGCCGGGCCCCACGACGTACCCGGGAGAAGATTGCGCCGCCACATCGCGTACGCGGCCGCTTCGTAAAGAAGCCCAACGTGGAGGTAGACAAACGCAGCCTGACGAAACTTGACTGCGCGCGCTTCTGCGTGGGCCGCCATTCGGGGAGCCTCGCGATGGGGACGCGAAATATTGGTGGCAGTTCCGCTCGTTCGCAAGAGCAGCGACGCACCGTGAACGTCCGTCTGATTGACAGCGACGTGTTCGGACGCCGACAATTAACCGAATGGTGATCGCACAATTCCCTGCGCGTGCGACAGCGGCGCTCGCGACCGGATTCGCACTGTTCGTGGCGGCGATGTGGTATCTCGTTGCCAGCTCGCTCGGTGGACGGAGCGCTCCGGAGTTCGATCCCACTCCGCCAGGGCGCGCGCGCCTCGGCGGCGCATCGCGCGACGTGGACACACTCACCATCGACGCCCGCGATGCGCGTACGTGGCACTTCGTCACCTTGACTGCTCAGGCATTGCTCACTCCCCCAGACACCACGGGATGGGATCTCGCCGTCAGGCGGCACCGCATCATCGGCAGCGGCCTCATCGCCGATCTCGGTGTCATCGCGTTCGACTCCGTCACCCGCGCGCCGCGCACCGGTCACGTCGCCAACCAGGCGGGACGCGACACGTCCAATGCCGCCATCGCGCGGTGGTACCGCTACAGCATGCTCTCTCATCTACTGGAGCCCAATGGGCATCTGTATGCGGTGCGCACCTCGGACGGCAGCGACTTCAAGGTTCAGGTGCTGAGCTACTACTGCCGAGGACTCGAGGCGGGATGCCTTACGATTCGCTACGCTCCGCTGGCCCCACCATGACGCTGCGGCGTGAGGCACGGCGTGCGCCAGAGTCAACGGCGCTGCCGAACCGCCTTACGAGCCGTCCCGCAGCTCCGCCAGATCCCGGAACAGCTCCAGCGCCTGGGGATTCGCCAGCGCCTCGACGTTCGTGACCGGGCGGCCGTGGATGACGTGTCGTACGGCGAGCTCGGTGATCTTGCCGCTGATCGTGCGGGGAATGTCGGCAACCTGGATGATCTTCCGGGGCACGTGGTGCGGCGAGGTGTTGTCACGGATTTGTCGACGGATGCGTTCGCGCAGCGTATCGTCGAGGGTAATCCCGTCGCCGAGCCTGACGAAGAGCACGATGCGGACATCGCGCTCGCCTTCGCGCGCGACCTCCTGCCCCACCACCAGCGCCTCGGTCACATCCGGAAGCTGCTCAACCTGCCGGTAGATCTCCGCGGTTCCGATGCGCACGCCGCCGGGGTTCAGCGTCGCGTCGCTCCGCCCGTAGATGATCATCCCGTCGTGTGCGGTCAACTCGGCCCAATCGCCGTGCCGCCAAACGTCGGGAAAGTGCTCGAAGTACGCCGCGCGGTACCGGGCACCGTGAGGGTCGTTCCAGAACGAGACGGGCATGCTCGGGAACGGACGCGTACAGACCAGCTCTCCCGGCACACCCTGAACCGGCCTTCCCTCGTCGTCCCAGACCGCTACGGCCATGCCAAGTCCGCGGCATTGCAGTTCGCCGCGCCACACGGGACGCACCGGCACCCCTAACGCGAAACAGGAGATTAGGTCGGTACCGCCGGAGATGCTCGCCAGCTGCACCTCGGGCTTGACTGATCGTGCCACGTAATCGTAGCTATGCGCGGAGAGCGGGCTGCCGGTGGACAGGATCGTACGCAGGCGCGTCAGGTCATGCGACCGGCGTGGTGCGAGTCCCTCCTTCTCGCACAGCGAGAGATATTTCGCGCTCGTCCCGAATACGGTTATCCGTTCCCGCTCGGCCATGTCCCAGAGAATCGCCGGTGCGGGTGCGAGCGGGGCCCCATCGTAGAGCACCACCGTTGCTCCGACGGAAAGGCTGGAAACGAGCCAGTTCCACATCATCCACCCGCAGGTGGTGAAATAGAAAATGACGTCGTCGCGCGTGAGGTCGGTGTGCAGCACGAGCTCCTTCGAGTGCTGAAGCAGCGTACCTCCGGCACCGTGAACCATGCACTTGGGCAATCCGGTGGTGCCTGACGAGTACATTATGTAGACCGGATGATCGAACGGCAGCATCGGGCGCGGCGTCTGCGCGGCGGGCGCCGGGGACACTTCGGCACCATCCTCGGAGTTCTGGTTGCGCGCATGGCGGCCGCCGGAGGCAGCTTCCCGCTGGGGGGGGCCCCCCGAACTCGCAAAAACCGACCACCACTCCCCTCGCGGAACCTCCGGCGCCTTCCCTTGCTCCGCCCTCTCTCCCAGGTAGGGCACCACAACCACTCGTTCCACCGTTGACAGCGCCGCTACGATCCCGCGCAGCCGCTCCAGGCAGTCGATCGCCTTCCCCGCGTACACGTACCCGTCGGCAGCGAACAGCACCCGGGGCGTGATCTGGCCAAAACGGTCCACGACACCCTTAACCCCGAAGTCCGGCGAGCAGCTCGACCACACCGCTCCCAAACGAGTGGCGGCCAGCATCGCCACCACGCTTTCGGGAATATTCGGCATCCATCCCACCACCCTGTCGCCCACACGCACGCCGCACTCGTGCAGCGCGGCCGCCAGCTGCTCGACGGCCTCGCCCAGTCCGCGATGGCTCAGCACCCGCTGCCGTCCCAACTCGCTCCATGAAACGAGCGCCGGCCGCTCGTCGGCAAAACGGAGCAGATTGTCGGAGAAGTTGAGGCGCCACGCCGGAAACCAGCGCGGACCAAGCGAGGCGTCGGGCGGGGCCATGCGGTCGAGTCCGATACCGGGTACATCGGGCTCCGCTGGATCGACCTCGAAGCGCAATCCCGTGAACTGCGCAACCGCGTGCCAGAAACGCCCGGGGTTCGCCACCGACCAATTCCAAAGCGCCCCGTACTCGTCAGGCGTGTCGCCGGTCGCCGAGTCCAGGTCGCCCAGCGATGCGGCGAACGCCGCCAGTCTCGACTGCGCTATCCGATCCGTCGTCGGAACCCAGATCGGCCGGTCGGACGAGCCCTCGGTCATTGAGGAAAGATTAGCGCGCCCGTCACGCGCGCGCAGGCGCCGCCGCACCTCAGTGCTGCGAAACGCGCTCCGTCTGGTGAAACGGCAGCGTCACCTGCACCTCGCGAACCGCAGGCGGGCCCACGACGCGGTTGCGGCCGGCGCGCTTCGCGGCAAACAGCCGCTCATCGGCGGCGAACAGCACCTCATCGACCGCGCTGCCATCCTCCGGCCAGCTTGACATCCCCGCGCTCATGGTGATCTGAGCGGGGACCGTGCGGCGCGCGACCACGATCCGCAGGGAGGCAATGCGTTCACGGATCGTCTCCAGCTTCTCCATCGCCTCGTGCACCGGTGTTTCGGGAAACATCACGACGAATTCCTCGCCGCCGTAACGTGCCACGATATCACTCCGCCGAACACTCAGCTTCAGCACGTTGGCCAACGTGCGCAGGGCGTCATCGCCCGCCGCATGCCCGTAGGTGTCGTTGAACTGCTTGAACTTGTCCAGATCGATCAGCGCGACCGTCAGAGGCCGTCCATATCGGCGGGCGCGGCTCGCCTCCTCCTCGATCCGCTCGTCGAAGTAGCCACGGTTGAGCAGCCCCGTCAGCCGGTCCACCGTAGAGAGTTGGCGGAGCCGCTGCGTACGGTCGACGATCAGCGCCGCCAGCACCGTCGCGACCAGCATCACCACAACCCGGGAAACCTGTGTCGACCAATCGAAAGCGCCGTAACTCGCGGAGCCGAACGACGGCGATGTGAGCGGCCAGTTCATCACCGCGTAGACGTTGATGCCAATGAACTGCACGCTCGCCAGAACCCCTGCCCAAATGCATAGGCGACGGTCGTACCGCAGGCAGGTGGCACCGATCGCGAGAAAATAGCACTCGAAGACGACGCGGCTGTTGGTCGCGGTGAGCGGCTCGTGGGCGATGAGAAATACCACGAGGATGGCGCTCACCATCGACACATCCACTGCTGTTGTCGCGAATCCCGCCCAGCTTCGCAATTCGCCGCGATCGATCAGCACGAGCATGAGCACCGCAATCGCGAGCGCCGCGCAGGCCACCGACAGTCCGATGAAATTTTCCGTGGACCTGATCACGAGACCCTGGTACAGCGGAATGATCAACAGCACCGCTGTCAGCACTATGCGAACGCGTGCCACCAGGCGCTCGCCGGCAGTACCGGCATCCTCCATCGTGACCGCGGTCGCCGACCAGCGTGGCTGGCTCAAAGTCAAGCGAAACGGCTGTTCTGCGGTCGTATGTGCGGGGGTCACGGAGGCTCGGTGAGGGCCGCATAAGATACGTGCTGTTCCCGCTTCATGCCAGAGGCCGCGCCGATCCGTCCTGCGAAACTGTGAAGTGCCGTCAATCGGGTGCCATAACGGGATTCAAGTTCGGGCGAGCGTCAACACGGCGTTGGCCAACACGTTCGCTCCGCGCACCACGTCTTCGGGACGAGACAGCTCTTTGGGTGAATGACTGATCCCGCCCACGCTCGGAATGAACAACATGCCGATCGGTGCGAACCGGGCAATGCTTTGCGCATCATGACCGGCCCCACTCGGCATTTCCATCGTAGTTATGCGCAGTTCGGCCGCCGCATCGGCAATCGCGCGCTGAATGGCGGCATCGGCCACCGCCGGCAAACTCTCGAACGAGGGGGTGAAGTCGAAACGGGTTCCGGTGGTGGTTGCGATTGCCCGCGCCTCACTGCCGATTCGTTCGAACAGCATGGCGACTTTGGCCGGGTCCAGGTCCCGCAACTCCAGGCTCAAACGCACCTCACCGGCAATGACGTTCGGCGCGCCGGGCTTCGCCTCGATCCGACCCACCGTCCCGACCTGCCGCCCCGGCACCGACGTGACGATCCGGTGCACCGCCTCAATGAACCGGGCCGACGCCAGCAGCGCGTCCTGCCGCTGATCCATCGGCGTCGTTCCCGCATGGTTCGAGAAGCCGGTGACCGCTACCTCCCACCAATTGATGCCGACGATGCCGGTCACGATGCCGATGTGCCGTCCTTCACGCTCCAGCGTGCCGCCCTGCTCGATATGCAACTCGAGGTACGCCGCCACATCCCCGCGCGCACGCCGTGCGGAAGCGATGTTCCCGGGACGACCGCCGATGAACTCCGTCCCCGCCGCCAGCGTCTTGCCGCTGTTGCTGACCCTCGTCAGGTGTTCGGCGAGGAGTTCGCCGCTCAACGCCCGGCTACCGACAAGTCCGCCCTCTTCGTTCTGGAAGACGATCACTTCCAGCGGATGCCGCGTGCGGATTCCCCGTTCCCCCATCGTCCGTGCCGCCTCGATCGCCGCCAGCGATCCCACGGTCCCGTCGAAGTTTCCGCCGTCCGGCACGGAATCGATGTGCGAGCCGAACAGCACGGGGGCCAGCGCGGCATTCGAACCCGCTCTACTCCCGATGATGTTTCCCGCCGCGTCCACCCGCACCTCGAGCCCCGCTTCTCGCATCAGACCGGTGACGTAGGCGCGCCCCTCGAAATCGGACTCGCTGTAGGCGAGGCGGCTGACTCCGCCGCTATCGTTGCGTCCGTACTGCGACAGCGCGCGCAGCTGATCGAGCAGCCGTTCGCCGTTCACCAGCAACGGATCGGCAAACGAACGGCGAATCCCCGGAATCCCTAACGCCGAAACGAGACCGGCGGACGCGAGACGGGCGAAGTCACGACGAAGCATGCGCGGATCGGGAGGAGGTAGGAGATACTGATCGCATCATTACCGTGGCGGACTGGGGACACGCCGTCTGAAATTCCGACGTACGAGCGATCGCCTCAGGCACGTCGGCACGCCTGACGCGCGTGAACCCGAACCTCGGAAAGTATTCTTCGGCCGTGGTGGTGAGCAGATACAGCGCCGCCACCGATCGCGATTCCGCCAACGCGATGAGTCCCCGCATCAGGCGGGCGCCCAGTCCATGTGAGCGCCACGCGGGGTCCACGGCGGCCGACCGGAACAGCGCGACCGAACCGTAGACCTCGAGACCAGCCACCGCGATCGGACGCGATGCCCCGCCGGCGCCGGCCGCTTCGCCCACCAGAAAGTCGGCTGGCTGACGCGCGAATGCCTCCGCGACACCTTCAATCGGGAGTCCGCTTTCGCGAAGCAACCGCTCGATACACGGCAAGTCGGCCGCGAGGCCCGGCCGCAGCACGATGCTCGCGGCCTCGTTCGCGGCGCTACTCACAGGTCGATTCGCTGAACATTGCTCGAGTAGTCGGTTGCAGCGTCCCCCCCGGCGCACAGCTCGCCGTTCTTTCCCCCACCGCCCGTTGGACTCCCAGAAGGGGAAGATACTACAAGCTTCGTCGCGCGAATGCACGCCGACTGTGTACCATCCGCTCGGCCCGGCGACTAACCGTGGGCGCGGTGCGCCCCGCGTCTACCTGTCGACGCTGGAGCGCTGGGGTTGCGCGGCCGGTGCGCCCACGTGCGGAGCGCCGCACGAAGGTGAGCAGTGCGAAGGCGTGATCAACGGTTGCGGAGCGCCTTGCAACTCTTGGAGCGCGGTATCTACGAGACGCAATGCGGCTTCGGAATCGTAGAGTAGCTCGCTGGCGGGACGGTTCACGTCTTCATTCTCCTGTGAGGCTGCAGCTAGTCGAGGTCGCCGCTGCTGAGCAGACGCCGAGCGACCTGTGTGGCCGTATCGCCGGAGTCGTAGGCACCTTCTACGATACGACGGCGGATTCCGGTCAGCCGATCCGGGCCGAGCGCCTCAACGCGGTTTGTCGGCGAATTGGGGCTGGGCCGCGCGGCCAATTCCTCGTGGAAATCCATCGTTCTCCTCCGTTGCCCCAAGTTTCGGCACGCCGGCGCATGGACTTGAGCGGGAAGCGCGAGTTGCCGTGTCGCAATTGCAGCGTCACTCTCTTGCACGATCCCCTTCCGGAGCGGCCCGCTCGGGCACTTCGTCCGGCCCTGGAAAGAAGTGATACGCCCGTCGCGCCCAATCGTCTTCTAGGCGTATCGGCACGGAGCGTCGAAAGGTTGAGCGGCCACGCGCCACGAAATGGATTCTGGCGACAGCAGTCCGCCCGCGCCCCGGCGCGAAACCCCACGAGCTCCCTCCCTTCATGGCCTCGATTCTCTGCGTCGATGACGATCCGTCGGTCGGGCTGATTCTCGAGGACACGCTCGAGCGGGCCGGACACACGACGATCTCGGTACCTAACGTTCCCGAGGCACTTCAGGTGCTGGCGCAGGGCGGCGTCGACCTGATTGTATCCGACTACCGGATGCCGGGTCTGACCGGCCTGGAATTTCTCGAGCTGCTGGCGCGCGACGGCGTCGACGTCCCACTGATCATGCTCACCGGCTATGCGAGCGTCGAGCACGCGGTGGCCTCGATCAAGGCGGGAGCGATCGACTACATCACCAAGCCCGTGCGGCCGCAGCAGCTTCAGCTGGCGGTCGATCAGGCGCTGGAATTCGTCAGGCTGCGGCGCGAGAACGAGTCCCTTCGCCGCGAGGTGATGGAGTTTCGCAACGAACGACAGATCATCGGTGACTCGCCAGCCATTCGT
>DATKDD010000174.1:0-13638 GCA_035512875.1 Gemmatimonadaceae bacterium
ATGAACGACAACGTGCCCTTGAAGTTTTCCTTGTAACTATCGATCGGGACGTCAGTGTCCTCGCCGAGCGGTACGCTGAATCGCGTGCCCGAGACGATGTATCGCGAGTCCGGCGTGGCGAATGGCGAAGCGTGGCCGCCGGCCGCGTTCGGGATCTGGAGAATCTCCTCCGTCTCGAACTTGGTCAGATCGATGCGCGCGACACGAGGCGTGTTGTTGCCGTTGATGAAGAGCCACCGGCCATCGGCAACGCCGTCCGTCTGCGATAGTGCCGTGTGATGCGTGTCATCCCAGGGGATGAAGCCAAAGGTCGTTTCCAGCATCGGCTTCGTTTCTTCCGAGTAGCCCCATCCGTTCTCGGGGAACTGTGAAAAGACGGGGATCGTCTTCAGCAACCGGCCCGAAGGGAGGCCGTACACCGTCACCTGTCCACTGAATCCGCCGGACATGAAGGAGTAGTAATCGTCATGCACCCCGGGGGCGACGTACACGCGGGACGCGGCATCGCCCGACAGCGATACGTTAGGTGCGGTCGATTGGCACGCGTACAGCAGCGTACCGAGGGCCAGTACCCCGGCGGCACTGAGCGCGAGCCTGCGGATGGGAATGCTCATGGAAGCCTCGCGGGAGTTGTCCCGCTGATGATGGTGGCCGGTCTGGTCGAGATGACCCGGGTTGAAACTGACTGTCCAGCGGTTCCGGTCCCCTGACCGCGGGAGTCGAAATCGATGCATCGCGGAAGCAGCAGTGCTGCTAGCCCGAACTCGAGAGTGAATCATGCAGAGGCGGAGGGACGCGAACAGTCGGGCGACTGCCGCGACTTGCGCCGACGATCGCCCACGTGGCCGTCGGGGATGTCACCACTCGGCCGGCTGGATGAAGCACTGCGCCTGACTTGCCCAATCCTTCGTGCGAATCGTTATGCGGAGCGCCACGCGCCAGGGAGTGACGAACGTGTCCGGAATTCCCCTACACGATCTACGGGTTCCCCTTATCGAACATCCGGCGACGCCCGACAGATGCGCCAGGACGGTGGTCGTAGGTTGGAGCAGGCAGTTCTAGGGGCACCATGGTCCATAGCGGAGGCACACTACCACGCCAAAGCCCGCCATCTGCCGGTCCGCTCTCCCCAAGGGACACCGAGCCCGGCAAACGGATGTCGGGATGGGAGTCACTCTCAAGAACGAGCTCGAGGAGTCGACGGCGATTCACTTTCACGGCGTCGAGCTACCGAACGATCAGGAGGGCGTCCCTACATCACAGAGCCGCCCATCAAGCCTGGCGAAGTGTATGCGTACGAATTTACAGTTCCGGTGGGCAATGCCGGCTCGCACATGTATCATTCGCAGCATAACGCCGCGAAACAGGTTGGACTGGAGCTCCTTGGCGCCTTCATCGTAAAGGCAAGGCAGGCGCGCACCATCGAAAGGTCGATGTGGAATACACAACGAGGATGTTCGGAATGGTGACCGCGCTCGTCGTCGGGAAGCAGGGCCGACCAGCCAAGCTCTCATGAGATCTGTCGCGCTAGGCACTCAGGTTCAACGGGCGCCGGTCCGCGAGGGCAGACGCGCTGCCCGCCTGCCACGCTGGTTGCGGGCGCTCCTCCGCTTCCCGTTGCTCGGAAAGCTGGCTGGCGCCAACGCGATCATCGTGGTCGTGGTCGTGGCAGTAGCGATCGCTACGCACGCCGGAAGCGCGGGCGATCGCCAGATGGTAGTACTGCTCATCGGAGCACTGTCGATTGCCTTGGCCGTCAACCTGCTGCTCGTTGGCGTGGCGCTTCAGCCACTGCGGGAGGTCGAAGCCACCGCCGAGCGTGTATGGCGGGGTGACCTGGACGCCCGAGTTCCGCAATCGGCGATCGCCGACCGCGACATGGAGCGAGTTGGCCGTACCATCAATCTGCTGCTCGATTGTCTGGTGTCGGATCGGCAGCGGATGCGACGACTGGCCGCGGAGGTCATTCGGACGGGCGACCGGGAGCGGGCGCGCGTGGCGCATGAGCTGCACGACTCCACCGCTCAGGGCCTTGCTGCCCTGGTATTTCAGCTGAGCGCCATGGCCCACGACAGCGGGGAGCCTCAGATAGCCGCGCGGCTGGAGATGCTGAAGGAGCTGGCGTCGACCGTCATGGAAGAAGTGCGCTTGCTCGCACATGACGTTTATCCCCGGGTATTGGACAACCTCGGACTGAATGCGGCGCTTCAGAAGCTGGCTCGTGAGGCCGGTGACGGAGACGCCGGGCTCACGATCGACGTCGATGCGGATGACAGTGCAAGAGGGCTTTCACCGGGCGTCGCAGCGGTACTCTATCAGGTTGCCAAGGAGGGGGTTAGCAATGCAATGAGGCACGCAGCCCCCCGCACGATAGGAATCAAGGTTGCGGCCACAGCGCAGTCTGCCCGGCTCGAGGTCGCGGACGATGGGAACGGATTCGATCTGCTGGAAGCGGAGCAGCCGCGTCGGGGCATGGGACTATTCGCGATGCGCGAACGCCTATCGCTGGTCGACGGCGAGCTGGACATCATTAGTCATCCTGGCGGCGGTACACGGATCATCGCGACCGTACCGCTCAACACATTGCACCTCTCGACATAACCCACAATGAGCAGCGATCATATCCGTGTAATTCTCGCCGACGACCACACTGTGGTGCGAGCAGGCCTCAAGGCCGTGCTGGGCACCGCCCGCGACATCGAAGTCGTCGGAGAGGCCAAGGACGGCCGGGAGGCCGTCGCGCTCGTCGAACGCCTCAACCCCGATGTCGTGGTCATGGACCTGACGATGGGAGAAGCAGACGGCGTTTCAGCCACCAAGGAGATTGTGGCAAAGGAGTTGGCGGCGCGCGTGCTGATCCTGACGATGCATGCCGAGGAGGATTATCTCGTGCCGCTGCTCAAGGCTGGAGCGGCGGGATACCTGGTGAAGAGCGTTGCCGATCGTGAGCTGGTGGAAGCAGTTCGCACGGTGGCCCGCGGCGAGGTGTACGTCCGTCCGGCCGCGGCACGCGTACTCGCGCAGGGCCTTTCCCGCAAGGATCCGGTTCAGGAGGAGCGCGACAAGTACGAGCGGCTCACTGCGCGCGAACGCGACGTGCTGCGGCTGGTAGCGGAGGGGTATAGCGCGCCCGAAATCGGGGAGCGGCTTTTCATTAGCCCTAAAACTGTCGACACGTACAAGCAGAGGGTCAACGAGAAGCTGGGCATGTCACATCGCACCGACTACGTGAAGATTGCCCTCAAGCTCGGCCTGATCTCCGGGTGAATGGCCGCAGCAGCGGATGTGCGCGTTGCACACCCGCCGGAGCGCAACTGCTAGGCAGATTCTTCCTATTCGTCAGCGGGTCCGTGGTCCTCAGCCGAGGGAATGGTGAAGAGAAAGGTGCTCCCTGCACCCAACACGCTCTCCACCCAAATGCGGCCCCCGTGCGCCTCGACAATACCGCGGGCGATTGCCAGACCATAGCCCGAGCCGCGGCTGCGTGCGTTTTGGCTGGCGTGCCAGAACAACTCGAACAAGTGCGGGAGATGCTCTCGAGGGATTCCGGCGCCGGTGTCGGTCACGGAGAATAGCACTGTTCGCTCGCCAGGCTCCGCTCGTACCACGATCGAGCCCCCGGGTTCGGTGAACTTCATGGCGTTGCTCACCAGATTCGCCAGCACCTGCAGGATTCTCTCGGCGTCACCGTCGACGGCGAGGATCGCGGCCGCGCTCTCCACCCGAAGCGCGAGCTGCCGTTCGGCCGCCGGGCGCTTGAAGGTGTAGCCCACCTGCTCCAGGATCGCTGCCACCTGTTCCGGCCGCGGCTGGATCGAGAGTCTGCCAGACTCTATCGCCGCCACATCGAGCAGATCCTGGATCATGCGTTGCATCCATTCCGTCGATTCGTAGATCGTCGCCGCCAGCTCCTGCCTGTCGGCGGCCGCCCCTGGCGGGGTCTCTCGTAAGGTGCGGGCGCACATGGCGATCGCGCTGAGCGGGTTGCGAAGATCGTGCGATACCACGCCTAGCACCACGTCGCGCGCGCGCGTTGCCCGCTGCGCAGTCAGGTACAGACGCGCGCTGTCGATTGCCAGAGCCGCGCGCGAGGCGAGGTCATCGGCGAGCACCAGATCATTCCCATCAAAGCGCTTGTCGGAACTGCTGCGCACCATCGTGAGGGCGCCAAGCACCTGATCACGTGCCACGACGGGTACGCTGAGAAGAGTGCCTAACCCAGCCTTCCGCAGCACCAGCCGTTGGTCCTGGTCGCTCACGCGCTTCGCGAGCCATTCGTCGGTCACCTCCTCGATCAGCTCCGATCGGCCGGTGCGAAGCACGCCGGTGGCGAGCCAGGGGGAATGAAGGTCGGACGGATAGTGGTGCTGCAGCTGCTCGAGGTCGCTCGCCCGCGCGGGATCCGCATGCCCCGAAAGGACCAGGCGGATCGACTCGTCGGCTTCCACCACCGCCAATGCGCACCAGTCGGCGAGCAGTGGAACCGCGAGTCGCGGCACCGACTCGAGCGTCCCCTCGTAGTCCAGCGAAGTGGCCAGGACGGCGCTTGCCCTTGCAAGAAAGCGCTGATCCTCCTCGGCGCGCTTCCGTTCGGTTATGTCACGGAGCACCGCCGAGTAGACCGTCCGCCCATCCGGTAGCGCGAGCTTGGAGATGGACGCTTCAGCCGGGAACTCCTGCCCGGACCTGCGCATCCCAAAGATCTCGCGGCGATGCCCCATCCGCCGTGCAGTCTCGACCCCGGCACCGAATTGCCGGACGTGAGCGGCGTGCGCCTGGCGGAAGCGTTCGGGAAGCAGGATATCCAGCGGGCGGCCGATGACCTCCGCGCCGGTCCAGCCGAAAATCTGCTCCGCTCCGTGGTTGAAATGCATGATCCGCTGCGTCTCATCCACCGTGATGATGGCATCGGCGGCGATCGACAGTATCTGCGCGAGGATCGCTTGCGAAGCCTGCGCCTCGACCTTTGCGGACGTCGCGTTCACTGCATCCTCGCCAGGGAGTCGCGTGGCTGGGCGACCTGGCTCCGCCGTCACTAGCTCCCGCGCCGTCCTGATTTGGACGAGGTGGCGGGGGGCTTGGTGATCTGGCGCGGAGTCACCGGCGCCGGCTTCTTGCCGGCCTCCGGAGCCGGCGCGTCCTTGCCCCGCTTGGGGTGCCGCGAGAAGTCGGGGATGTCACGGCCACTCTTCTTCTTCATAACGTCAGTCTCGGCTGGATTGGTGGTGAAAGGCTCGCGGCGCCGATCGTCCGCACCGCCGGCAAACTGCGCGCGGCCGCTGGCGCTTCTCCAACGATGTACCCGTGACCGTCGCTTCGGAAGCGCTAGCAGCGGTTTTACCCTCTTCCCGATGCGATTCGCGCTCCCGATCCTAGACAGCGTGCATCAACTCACGCTCGTACGCCGCCAGCACATCACCGCGACTGAGAACACCGACCAGCACCGGCTCGGCGCGCGTTCGCACTACGGGCACGACGTCGATCGCGCGGGCATTCATGACGCGCAAGGCATCTCGCAAAGACACATCGGGCGTCACCACCTCGGTTCCCTGCGCGATGTCCGCGGCAACGAGAACGTTGGCGAGCTGACCGCGGTCCAGCAGCGCCTGACGCAGCTCATCGTAAAAGATGACGCCGAGCAGCGTGCCATCCTCTTCGACGACCGGAATGGTGGTGTGATGCGTGCGCTCGGCAGCCTTGACGATGTCGGCGAGGGTTGCACCGGGAGCGACCGTCACCAGACGCGTATCGAGCGCGTCACGAGCGTGTATGCGGTCCATCAAGGCGCGATCGGCGCCCTGCTGCAGGTACTCGCCACGCTGTGCCAGCCAGCCATCGTACAGTCCATATGGTGACCATCGCCTGGCGACGGCGTACGCGATCACGCAAACGATCATCAACGGCGGAACGATCGCGTAGTCATCGGTAAGCTCGAACACCATGAAGATCGCCGTCATCGGCGCGCGTGTTGCGCCGGCCACCAGTCCGGCCATGCCGATCAGCCCCCATGTCTCGGGGTGGATTTCCGCTTGCGGCAGGAATTGCGAGACGAGAGCGCCAGTGCCGGCACCTAACGCGGCACCAATGTACAGGGTGGGCGTGAACACGCCACCCGACCCGCCGGCGTGCAAGGTGACGGCGGTGATCAGCATCTTGCCGAGCGCCAGCGCCAGGAGGAGGTACCAGACGAGCCCGCCGAATACCTGAGAGGGTATCGCCAGGTGTCCTTCACCGATGAGCAGCCCGCGCGACACGAACACGACCGATCCGATCAGCGCGCCGCCGAACACCGGCCGCAGCCACGCTGGCGCCTTCCACCGGTCGAACGACGACTTGGTCAGGAAATAGATGCGGGTGAACAACACCGAGCCGCCACCGCACACGATGCCGAGCAGCGGAAAGAGCAGCGCGATGGTGATCGCGTCGCTCTCTCCGTAGCTAGGCACATCGAAGGCGGGAGTGCTTCCAAGGAAGGGTCGCACCGTGAGTGCTCCAACCACGCTGGCGACGACGACGGGACTGAACGCACCGACCGAGAACGATCCGAGCACCTGTTCGAGGGCGAAAAAGGCGCCCCCGAACGGCGTGCTGAACGCGGCGGAGATACCGGCGGCGGCACCGCACCCGACGAGAATCTTTATCCGGCGGGGTCGGAACCGGAGCACCCGTCCGACGTTCGATCCCACCGTGGCGCCCAGCACAGCCACCGGCCCCTCGCTGCCGGCCGAGCCGCCTGACGCGAGAGTGAGAATGGTCGCAAGGGTTCGCCATACCACGGGCCGCGACTCGATTCGGCCATTGCGCTTGGCGACCGCGAGCTGCACTTCGGCCACGTTCTGCCCATCCGGGACGTTGAAGCGGCGGATGATCGCC
The DNA here is from genome assembly GCA_035512875.1 of Gemmatimonadaceae bacterium. Taxonomy (GTDB): domain Bacteria; phylum Gemmatimonadota; class Gemmatimonadetes; order Gemmatimonadales; family Gemmatimonadaceae; genus JALZIF01. Next base: position 6,874 of record DATKDD010000174.1, read on the forward strand.
CACGCCCCCCACAAGCCGAGCGCGGTGAGCACCGGGAACACGACTTGGGGAACGGCGCTCAGCCTCGCGCCAACACCTATGACCAAGGCGTCGTGGGCAAAGTCGATCAGCCAGTAGAAGCCGACGACTGACAGTCCCCCGGCAATACCGATGAGCACGCCGATGATGATGAGCAAGCCGCCCTCATCCCAATCCCGCTTTTCGAACCACGCCACCGCCCGAAGCCAGGCGCGGGCGGCGCCTCGGGAAAGGGCGCGACTCCTTTGGGAGAAGTGGAGGCGCTTGTTCACGGGCACTATTTAGTACCGCTGAGGAGACGGGGCAAAGCTGGAGGAGCAGGAAACAGGAAATAGGAAATAGGAAATAGGGATGGTGCGCGCCAGCGCCTTCGGCGCTGGCGCATTTTACAGAAGCGGTCGGCGCATGGCGCCGTCCGCGTAACGCCCCTGTTTCCTCTATTTCCGGGTCTTTCGGGATTACAGTGGGTAGTTGGCGAACTGCGGACTCGCGACAGGCATCGTTGCGGCAGAACGTCCCGCATTTTAGCGCGGAGGTCACGCGGAGGGCGCAGAGAATACGGCGCAGCGACCAGCTCCTTCCTCGTTGACGTTGAACGGCAGCACTCCCTGACGACCCACTTGAAAGCCTGAAGGCCCCTAATTCCTAGCTCCTAGTTCCTAGTTCCTTGTTTAATGTTTCCTGTTCCTCAGCTTCCCTTTCTTCCGCCGCCCCCCATCTCCTCGCGCAGCTTGCCGTAGCTCTCCCACCGATCGCGGTTCACGCGTCCTGCAGTGATCGCATCGCGCACCGCGCACCCGGGCTCGTGGAGATGTGAACAGTCGGCAAAGCGGCACTTGCCGAGAAACGGCACGAACTCGGGAAAGCACTGATCCAGTGATTCCGATGCGATCCCCCAGACTCCGACTTCGCGGAGCCCCGGCGTGTCGACAACGTATCCGCCGTCTGGAATCGGATGAAGCGCTGCGCCGACCGTGGTATGACGCCCCTTGTTCACGCTCTCGCTGATCTCGCCGACCCGCAAGTTGAGGCCGGGATACATTGCGTTCAGCAACGACGACTTTCCGACCCCCGACGGGCCTGACAAGGCAGACACCCGGCCGCGCAACGTATCGTGCAGCGCCTCGAGTCCGCGCCCCTCCGTGACACTCGTAAGGTGAATGGGATAGCCGGCGGCGGCATAGGCGGCGAACTTCTCGCGCGCCGCACGCTCATCCGCGAGATCGGTCTTGTTGATGACGATGCGAGCCGGAATGTCGTTCGCCTCGGCGATGACCAGAAAGCGGTCGAGCATCCGCACGTGAGGCTCGGGCTTGGCCGCGGCAAAGACGACCACGACCTGGTCGATGTTGGCGACGACGATACGCTCGTCATGCGCCCCTCCGGGCGCGCGCCGGGCCAGCCGGGAACGGCGCGGCAGGAGCTCGGCGATCGCCCAAGTGCCACCGCGCGAGTCCTCTTCGATCAGCACCTCGTCCCCGACGGCGAGCTTCTCGGCACCTTCGCGCTTGAGCCGTCCGCGCATCGACACCTCGAACAGCCGCCCGTCGTCGGTGCGGACGTCGTACACGCCTCCCGTTCCGCGCATCACCACGCCGCGGCGGCGAACCTCGGAATCGCCGGTGCCGGTCACTGCGTGTCCTCGTCAGGCAGGTCGCGCATCACTTCCCACCATGGCCGTTCCGGCGCGCCGCGGTGTTCGGCGATGAGCGATTCCAGTCGCAGCTTCACGTCCTCGAGCGGCATTGCGCCCACCTGGTCGCGGGCTTTCTCAGGCGTATCCGCCCGCGCGAGAAAGGGCGTCTCGAGATGACCGATGACCTTCGGCTCTCCGGTGCTCCACCGCACGAACATCAGGTAGGCGCCCCATGGGCCGTCGGGCTCGCCCGTACGATCCGTCTCGATCGCCACGCTGTACGAGGCGCCATCGCTCCCGGCAAACGCGGCCGGACGCGCGTGCACGGCCATGTAGCCGCCGATCGTCCGTTCATCGCCGCGTGAATGGTCAGGCGGGAGATGGCGGCCCACTCAACGCCGCAGCCGTAGCGTCTCGCGAGCGACACTGCCGGCGATGAACGCAAGATTCGACGGCCGTTCGGCCAGGCGCCGCATGAGATAAGGATACCATTGCGTGCCGAACGGCACGTAAACGCGCATTCGCCAACCCTCGCGCACGAGTTGATCCTGCAAGTCCCGGCGCACCCCGTACAGCATCTGGAACTCGAAGCGCTCGGGGCCGATCCTCTCCTGCTTCGCGAACGTCGTCGTTGCCCGCAGCATCGCTTCGTCATGCGTCGCTATCGCCGGATAGTTGCCGTCCCGCAGCAGCGCGTGCAAGCAGCGGACGAAATTGGCATCCACATCCTGCTTGTCGGGGAACGCGACCGTATCGGGTTCATCGTAGGCGCCCTTGCAGAGCCGAACGCGCGCCCGAAGCCCGTTGGCGTGCGCCACATCGGTCTGCGTACGGTAGAGGTAGCTCTGCAGCACGATACCCACGTGCGCACTGTACGAGGGATACAGCCGTTCGTCGAACATGCGGATCGTGCGCTCCGTGTATTCACTGCCCTCCATGTCGATTCGAACGAAATTCCCGAGCTGTCGCGCGCGTTCGAGAACGCTTTGCACGACGCCGACGCACAGCTCGTCGGCAATGTCGAGGCCCATCGCCGTGAGCTTCAGCGACACGTTGGAATCGAGCTGCTGGCGATCGATCTCTTCGAGCATTCGGGTGTACTCGCGCCCGGTTGCCAGCGCCTCCGATTCGTTATGCACGCTCTCGCCGAGCAGGTCGAGCGAGGCCGAAATGCCCCTGGCGTTCAGTTGTCGTACCGCATCGAGCGCGGTTTCGAGCGTCTCTCCGGCCACGAACCGATGGGCGAACCGCCGTGCGAGACCGTTGCGGCGGACGAACCGGAAGATCGCCGGCTGGTCGGCGAGATAGAGGAGTGTCTGACGGAGCATCTTCAGCGCAGGATGGGCGACGCGCGACGCGCGAAGTGGGGTCCGTCTCGGAGGCAGTACCAGAAGCCGCCCATCCCCCAGCTCTCGATCCTCACGAATTCTCCAGCCTCAATGGTGGTATCCTGTCTGGCCAGGTGCGCCGGGCACTACCGCAGCTGTGAAGTGCCCGCGAGTGAGCTGCACGAGCAGCAAATGGGCCTGAAACCCCGTGAGAGCCGGGCACGACCGGGATCCCGGTGCGTACTTCGCCTTTCCACGGCGCGGAGACGGAATTCTAGACGAGGGCGAGGCGGGGGGAAAGGCAAGCAGGGCCTTCGGGTCGCCTGCCCGCCGATCGATCGGCCTTGGAAACTGGATCTGCGACGGATCCGGGCCAGGGAAGCCCTCAGCCAATCACGAATACGCCTACCTGGCCCCCGAAATCGTCAGGCATGGGAGTCGTCCCGGCAGGCGCAATCCAATCGCCGCCGTCGAGGCGGACGTTCATTCGATGAACGCCGGCGGGTAATGGCAAGCGGAGGCGCCACGTTCCGTCATCAGTACGACGCAGGAGCTTCGGCTCCCAGTCGGTGAAGCTGGCCATTATCTCGACCCGCTCCGCCGCCGGCGCACGAATGACTATCTCGTACATCGCGACAGCGCCGCGGAGGGGCACCAGATCGAAATGCGCCCGAACGCTGCCGTTTTCCGCCATTACCGGGTCGATGGCGGCTCGCGCAAGGCGGGCGGCGGGCGTTTCGCCGTCACCAGTGAGGCGAACCCGGAGTGCCGCCGTGACGTAGCGGCCGGCGATGCTCCCGCGAATCGGATCGACGGGATAGCGGCCGCCGCCGAGCACGAGGGAAAGGCGGTCGTTTACGGCGTACGCTCCGGTCAGCTCTGCGTACGCGCCCGAGCCGGCGCCCTGGCTGAACGCGCGGAATCCGGCGTTTGCATCGACGGCAACATCGCGCCAGCGCCAGCGCGCATTTCCTTCGAAATCGGTCCAGGTCGTGTCGCCCACCCCGGTGGCGGAGAGTCCCGCGTTCACGGATACATCGCCGATTCGGGCCCACAAGCCTCCCTCGGCCGCCACGACGCCGCGCGAACCGGTGCCATAGGACGTTCGACCCGCGCTTCCTCCCAGCCAGATACCGCGCGGCCCGGCGATTCGGTGCACCCTGCCACGCGCGAGCGCATGCCAGAACTCGGCGAAGTCCTCATACCGGCTGCCACCTAACGTGCCGGCGACTTCGGCCCGCCACTCCCGTGAGAGCGGCGAGTACAGCGAGGCAGCGAGGGCTCCCTGTACTGACGTGTTGCCGCTCTCGAACGCCAGCGCGGTACCGCGTGCCGTAAGCGAAGCCCACGCCCGCTCGAGCCGCACCGACGGCGTGATGGATACCGCGCCGGAAGGGAGAAACCCGTCGTAATCGACGCGCGATACCCCCGCCTCGAGCGAAGCGGATGACTGGGCGCGTGCGCCGGAGGCGACACCGGAGCTCAACGCCCCGGCGGAAAGCAGCAATGCGGCGGCGGCGCCCCGTCGCACCCGTCTGCCGTTAGGGCTTCCGCGGTTTGGGAGGCGGAATCCCGATCTGCTGAGTGGTGAGGTCCGATTCCAGGCGCCCGGCGGAGTTGAGCCGGACCGCCGCCGCAGCCGCCGGCGGCGCGCCGAGCGCAATGTCGCGCTCCACGTCCCTGCGGAAATCGAGCAGTGCCTCATCCTCCGACCGGCCAGCCAATTGGACAACAGCCTGCGTAGCGGCATCCGACGGTACGCCGTACGCCACGAGGTCGGCCAGCACCGCCAACGGTACCGTCAGGCGCTCGCCCGACCGGGCGCCGCGCACCGCGGCCACTTCCTCCGCCCTAACGCCGAGCATCAGCGCGCTCGCCGCAGCATCCAGCTCCGCGTCGGTCGACGGACCGAGTACGTCGCGCGCCGAACGGAGCCCCTGGGCCAGACGGCTCACCGCCGCGATGATCCGCGCTCCAGGCGCACCCTTGCTCGCCCCCTCCAGCGCCTTGCTCGTCAACGGACGCGTGGGAAGCCCTGCAGCTCGCGCCGAATCCACTATCGCTCCAACGCGCGCCGCCGTCGCCGCATCGAGTCGCTGCTCCAGCCGCGCGTCCTGAGCGCCCAGAGGCGCACCGACGAGCAACACGACTCCGGCCAACCACCGCATCGAGTACCTCATGAGCTTCTCTCCGCCACCGTTATGACCGAGCTCGGAACGCCGAAGTCGTCTCCAGCCGCTGGCGGCGCCGACGGATCAGCGGCCCAGGTGGAGTCGTCGACCACGAACGCGTACCGGTGCCGGCCATTGGCGAGGGGGAGCCGCACCGTCCACACCGACCGCGAGGGGCCGGCGCTGAGCGGGGTGGCATCCATCTCCCAGTTGTTGAAATCGCCGACCAGCGACACCGAATGCGCCGTTGGAGCGACGAACACGAATTGCACCATATGCGTGGAATCGGAGCCGGCGATGAGTTCAGCCTCGGAGAGCGCCGTCGTCATGGCAACCCCACCCGGACCATCGTCAGGCGTAAGGCGGGGAACCAGGACGACCGCGGCGATCAACACGGCCATTGCGCCGCCCAGCGCTCCCAGCGGCGAAAAGCGCACCGTGAGCGGTTGCGTCAGCCACGCCCACCAGCCGCTACCTCCTCGCGCGGCACCGAGCCGCGGCAGCGCGTGCACCGTCGCCATGACGCGCGCATCCACCGCGGGATCCATCCGCACCGGCCGCCGCAACTCCTCGGCGGCGCGCTCGATCAGTTCATCGTCAGACACGTTCCACCTCTCGTAACATCACGCGAAGCCGGTCACAGGCGCGCTTCACACGCATCTTGAGCGCCGAGACGCCTACCCCCGTCAGCTCCGCCATCTCTTCGTAACTGAGATCCTCTACGTACTTCAACAGAAATGCCTCACGCTGCGCCTCGTCGAGCTTGCCCAGCGCCCACTCGATGGCCTCGCGCCAGGCTGCGGCCTCGGCACCGCCATCCACACCTGCCGACTTCAACGCAATCTCGTCAAGCACAATGGTACGCTCGCGCCTCGCCCGCTTCGCCCCGTGCGTCCGGCAACGGTTCACCAGAATCCGGAACAGCCACGAGCCGAACCGGTCTGGATCCTCACAACGGCCCAACGCGCGGTATCCCCGAACGAACGCGTCCTGCAGCGCTTCTTCTGCGTCCTCCTGACTCCCCAGCATCTGCGTCGCAAAACGGCCGAACCGATCCCGATACCGCGCGACCAGCCCGGCGTAGGCTTCCACCTCGCCAGCAAGAACGCGGCGAACCAGAACGGCGTCCGAAGGCGCGGCGAGTGCGGTCACGCTAGAAAGACCTGCGGTCGAGAGAGTTCGTCACCCGGTCGGGGGTCGGGGGTCGAGGGTCGGGGGTCGTAATCGAACGCATTCCGGGGCCGAGTCTTCAAATGTGACCAGTAGTCAGTAGCAGAGCCAGTCGGCTTACCTCATCTTGAGCGCGCCCGCGCCACGCGCCCCGCTCCCATCGCCCCTCGCCCCTCGCCCCTCGCCCCTCGATGAGTCTCAGTACACTCGACTGGACCGTCGTTGCCGTTTCATTGACGATTGCGTTCGTCCCCGCGCTTTTCTTCGCGCGCCGCGGCGGCACCAGCACCGCTGAGTTCTTCACGTCGGGGCGGGCTGCGCCGTGGTGGTTGATCGGTGTTTCGATGGTGGCGACCACCTTCTCGACCGACACCCCCAATCTCGTCACCGATCTCGTGCGCCAGCACGGCGTCGCCAACAATTGGGCGTGGTGGTCGTTTCT
>DATKDD010000175.1:0-7464 GCA_035512875.1 Gemmatimonadaceae bacterium
CGGTAGTGCTCACGAGGAATGACCGTTCGCCACTCGAACCAGAAGTCGAAAAGGTCGCCGTTGATCACCACCGAGCGCGCGCGGCCGTGCAGCGAACGCAGAAATGCCACAAGGGTGCGCTCGACTTCTGGCGCTGCTGCACCCAGATGGATGTCCGAGAGCACTACGCAAGGGCCGGGAAGCATGCGACAATGCTACTCCGTCAGGGCACTCTGTACAAAGAGACTCGTGAATTCCGGAGTGAGAATTGCAAATTGCGAATTGCGATGAACGCTTCCGAGATCATCCTCGTCGGCGCAGCGTTCCCGGAATTCGGGGCTTGTTTTCGCAACTCGCAACTCGCATCTCTCGTCGGCTTGTCCTCGCATCTCGCATCTCTCATCTCTCATGCTTGTCCTCGCATCTCGCATCTCTCATCTTCGGCGGCCCCAGAAGCAGCTCCAAGCCGCTAGATACTCGCGATGACTGAGCCGGTGCGGTCCTGGCGTTCCGAGGTACGAGTGCGCTATGCGGAGACCGACCAGATGGGCGTAGCCTATCATGCCAACTATCTGGTCTGGTGCGAGGTGGGGCGTACGGACTTGATTCGTGCGCTGCACGGCAGCTATCGCGATGTGGAGAAGCAGGGAATCGGTTTGGCGGTGGCCGAGGCCAACGTGCGGTATCACGCACCCGCGCGGTACGAGGATGTGCTCGTGATCGACACGACTGTCGAGGCGGTTGCCTCGCGCACCGTCACCTTCGCCTACCGCATTGCCCAGGCCGAATCCGGCGAGCGGCTGGCCACCGCCTCGACCATGCTCATCTGCATCGACAGCGCCGGACGCGTGACCACGCTGCCGCCGGAGCTGCGTCGGGCCCTCGAGCAAGCCGTCACGCCAGGGGCCTGACCGCACACCCCTCGCCCGAGCGTGGTGCGGGCGTGTATCATGGAGTGTGAGTCCCGCGCGACCGCGCGCGACGGCTCGCCGCTTCCGCAAGTCCAGCCGAGAATGAGCCGCCGCCCCACCTCAGTCCTCCTCCTCGTATTCGCGCTCGTCGCCAGCACGCCGCTCCCTGCGTCGGCGCAGTTCGGTCCGTTCGGGCAGAACAAGATCCAGTACAGGGATTTCGAGTGGTTCGTGCTGAGCGGAAATCAGGTGGACGTCTACTATTACCCCGCCGAGGAGGACATCGGCCGTATGGCGCTAGCCTATGCGGAGAGCGCGTACGTGGAGCTCGAAGGGCGATTCAATCACAGGGTGAGCCATCGGATTCCGCTCATCGTGTACGCATCGCACTCCGATTTCGAGCAGACGAACATACTGCCGTTCGTTCCACCCGAGGGGATTCTCGGGGTGACGGAGTACCTCAAGCGGCGCGTCACCCTGCCGTTCCGCGGAAGCTATTCCGAGTTTCGACACACGCTCAAACACGAGTTGGTCCACGTATTCCAACTCTCGCTGGCGTCCCAGGCATTTCAGCTGTATCCGCGTAACCGGCGTGCCGGTACGCCACTCTGGTGGTCAGAGGGCCTCGCTGAATATCTGTCATCGCCTCAGGATACGCGCGACGACATGGTGGTGCGCGATCTCACGCTGCGCTCGCGCATGCCGACCATTACGCAGCTCAATGCAACCTATAGCGGCTTGGTCTATCCGGTGGGCGCGGAGTTGCATCACTTTCTCGCCGAGCGGTACGGCGAATGGCGGATCGGACTGGTCTACAGCTCATTGTGGAAGTTCAGCACCTTCGACGAAGTGTTGGCTGCAGCCTACGGCCGGTCGTCTGCCGACCTGACGCGAGAGTGGCATCATGCCATGCGGCAACGGTATTTCCCCGAAGTGGCGGGTCGCGCGCCGGTCGAAGTACTCGGGCAGCGCATTGCCGATCTGGCGCTCAAGCCGGTGGCGGTGGAGCACAGTGATGGATCCACCGACATTGCCTATCTTTCACCGCGCAGCGGGTACACCAACATCTACCGGGTCCCGCTCCATGGCCGCGCCAACCCCAAGGTCGTTGTCCACGGCCAGCGCACCCCCGAGTTCGAGTCGTTCCACGAGTCGTATTCGCGGATGGATGCGCGCGACGGGATCCTCATCTTCGGCAGCAAGTTCGGCGATCGCGACGCGCTTTTCTTTTGGGACATCGATGCCGAGCAGGTAGTCGGGCGGTACCAATTCGATTCGTTGGTGTCGGTGCTCAGTCCCGCATGGTCGCCAGACGGACAGCGGGTTGCGTTCAGCGGCCTGACGATCAGCGGGTTGTCGGATCTCTACGTCCTCGAGCTTGCCGACGGCTCGCTGCGGCGCCTGACGAATGACCGGTACGAGGATCTCGATCCCACCTGGTTCGGTGACGGACAGTCGATCGCCTTCTCGTCCGACCGGGGCATAGGTGGCGATGAGGGGGCGTTGAATATCTATCGTATTTCCCTCGACGGCGACCTGACGCCACTCACGCATGGCGTATGGCGCGACGAGGCACCGCGATGGGACCCTGATCAGGGCCGGATTTACTTCAGCAGCGATCGCGACGGAACCTTCAACGTCTATTCGATCGATTCGCTAGGAAACGGGCGGCGCGAGACCGAGGTCGATGGCGGGTTGTTCGATCCGGCGCCGGTAAAGGGCGACTCACGCATTGCGGTTACCGGGTTCAGTGGACTCACCTGGTCGCTCTACACGCTCCAGGCAGACACCTCGGCCCGCGCCGAAACGTTCGCCCTGAACGACTCGGACTCGATCCCGGCCTGGACGTGGCGCGAATTGGCCAGTCGTGCGAGCGAGGAAGGGCGCCCGCGCCGCTACCATCCGGATTATTCCGTGGACTTCGCAGCGGGGGTGGCGTCGACGGGTGGTGGCTCGGTCGGCGGCCCTCAGGGGGCGCAGGTCGTGATCTCCGATCTGCTCGGAGATCATCTCTTCGCCATCGGCCTGGCCTCGTTTCAGGCGTCGGGCGCCGGCGACCTTATCGAGAATTTGAACGGCTCGGTCAACTACTTGAATCAGTCGCAGCGATTGAATTGGGGGGCCGGCGTTTTTCGAATCGCCGGAACGTTCCTGGAGAGCGATTTCACCCAGCTGTACCGGGAGACCAGCGTCGGCGCGTACGGCGCGGTACGCTATCCCCTGTCGCGGTTCATGCGACTCGAGGGATCGCTGTCGGTGGAGTACTCCGATCGTAATGACTTCGCCAACTTTCTGATCTCCGGACCGCCGCAGCGAAAGGGGTTCCTTACCGGGAACTACCTCAGCCTCGTGCATGACAATACGCTCTGGCTCAACACAGGGCCTATCGACGGGATGCGCTTCAACCTCACCGGCGGTGTGATCAGCGACGTGTCCAACGCGGTGTTCGAGAATTGGACGGGAACCGCAGACGTCAGGCGCTATTTCCGCACCAGCCTGCAATCGGCGTTCGCCGTTCGCGGATTTGCGTATGCCTCACAGGGCACTCGCCCGAGGGCGGTGCAGCTCGCCGGATCGTGGATGTTGCGCGGCTATCCGCGGTACTCGATTTCCGGAACGCACGTATGGCTCGCCAATACCGAATGGCGATTCCCGATTACCAACTACGTCACTCTCGGCTTTCCGTTCGGCGCTATTCGTTTCCCCCAGATTCAAGGCGCGTTCTTCGTCGACGCTGGGCAGGCCTGGACGCGCGGGGATTTCGAGGAACGCATCCTCGGCTCGGGCGGCGTAGGGTTTCGCATGGCACTTCTGCCGGGCATCGTGCTGCGCACGGACGTTGGACGCCGGTTCTCGCTGCGCGGCCCTTCCAATGATCCGAACGCTGCAGCATATCGCAGCCGGTTCGTCGATTTCTTCATCGGCTACAATTACTGACGTGCGAACCCTTCTGCTCGCCGCGGTGCTGATCACCGCCGGAGCGGGCTGCAGACCAAGGGTCGTGCCACTCATGGGCGACGTAGTCACCCGGCCACTTCCACGAACAGTGGCTGCCCGCACGCCGCAGAGGCTCGACATCGAGTGGCGCTTTTACGATCAGGATTTCTCCGTGCGCGGCGACGGCGTAGTGCGGCTCGTACCGCCCGACAGCGCCCGCCTCGACTTTTTCCTTAGCGGGGGATACGGGGGCGGGCGGGCGATATTGATCGGCGACTCGCTGGACATCCCCAGTGAGCGCATGCTCGAACGCCTGCTCCCCCCGCCTGCGTTGCTTTGGGCGACGCTCGGCCGTCTCACCGTTCAGGGGGAGGATACAATCATGCGCGTTAACGGTGACACTCTGCGTGCCGACATTGGATCCTCGCCCAGGTGGCGCGCTTCATTCGTCGATGAACGGTTGGTGCGCCTCGACCGCATCGATGGTGACAGGCTCCGGGAGTTCGTTGTGCGTATCGATTCGGCATCCGTGCTGTACGAGCACTCGACTCCCCGCCGGAGGCTCGAAATGACCATCACGCGCAGGCAACCGTGGATGGAGCGCAATGCGGAAATCTGGCATTAGGCTCGCGCTGGCGTGCGCACTGTGCCTTTCCGGCTGCCTGTACGGTTTCGCCGGCGGCGGCCTGCCATCGCATATCCGGACCGTCGCCGTACTGCCGTTCGACAACGAAACGCCGGCTTCGACGCTCCAGAGCGAGCTGCATGATCGGCTCACGCGTGAGATCGAGAGCCGGCTTGGCGTCCGAAGCGCGGGGGAGGGCTCCGCCAACGCCATCGTCCGCGGCCGCATCCGGCGCTACGAAGCCGACATTCCAGCGTCGTATTCCGCCGATCCAGCGCGCTCCAACACCGCGCAGAGGCGGCTCGAGATCGTGGTCGACATCGAGATCATCGACCAGACCACCGGTCGCGCGCTCTGGTCCCGCTCCGGACTACGCGCCGAGGCGACCTACGACGAACGGAACGAGGAGAGAGGGCGGGAGCGCGCTGTCGAGCAGATCGTGAACGATGTGATCGCCGGGGCGCAATCCCAATGGTGAGGCGCCTTGGCCGAACGTCCCTCGGCTGTCTCTTTCTCCTGCTCCTGCTGGTGAGCGGCGCGTATTTTGGGTATGAGTTTCTGGACGCCTATTACCGCTACTACACACTGCGCGATGCAATGACGCAGGAAGCTCGCTTCGCCGCCGACCGCAGCGACGCGATGGTGCGGCTGCGAATGCGAGCCAAGGCCGACTCGCTAGGCGTGCCTGACGAGGCCGTCTTCCGCGTTCGCCGGAACCGGAGTGGCGTAGCGATCTGGACCACGTATACCGAAGTGGTGAGGCTTCCGATCGGCGAAAAGCGACTGCGGTTCGAACCGATCGTGCAACGGGAGTTCTGAAACTGTCGTCACCGGCCGAGAAAGTCCTGTCGTTGAGCGCCGCTGAGCGGTGGCGGAGCAAGGTCCGGGGGCGACTCGTCTTCACGAACGGGGTTTTCGACCTGCTGCATCCCGGGCATGTCGACGTGCTGGTGGCCGCTCGTGCACTCGGCGATGCCCTCCTCGTCGGAGTCAACGATGATGACTCGGTGCGTCGTCTCAAGGGTCCGTCGCGCCCAGTGCGCTCCGCCAGGGAAAGAGCGTACGTCCTTGCCGCGCTTGCAGCCGTCGATGCCGTAGTCGTGTTCGCCGAGGACACGCCGCTCGAGTTGATCCGGATCGTGCGGCCGGATGTGTTGGTGAAGGGCGGGGATTACACTCCGGATACCATTGTCGGACGTGAGACCGTGGAGGCATGGGGCGGCTCGGTAGTCGTCATTCCGCTCACTGCCGGCCATTCGACAACATCCACTCTCGAGCGACTTCAAGGTGACAGTTCCGCCTGACGATGTACGAGCCGCGGCTCCGGTGCGCGTCGGACGGTCGGCCTTCCAGCTGCGTCCCGTGCACATTGCCCGCGGCGCAAGCCCCTACGCCGAAGGATCGGCGCTCATCAACTTCGGGGAAACCAGGGTGTTGTGCACCGTTTCGGTGGAGCGGGGCGTGCCCGGATGGCGGCGCGGTAGTGGACTGGGCTGGATCACCGCCGAGTACGCGATGCTGCCGCGGGCCACGCATACCCGCACCTCGCGAGAGCGGGCGCAGCTAGGCGGACGCACCCAGGAGATTCAGCGGCTCATGGGCCGTAGCGTTCGCGCCATGGTCGACGATTTCGCCTTCGGGGAGTTCACGGTGCGCGTCGATTGCGACGTATTGCAGGCGGACGGAGGCACGCGTACGGCGGCGATCACGGGAGCGAGTGTCGCGGTGCGCGACGCGTTCGACTGGATGGTCGCGCGTGAGCACGTCACGGTGTCGCCGGTGCGACGTCTCGTCGCCGCGATCAGCGTGGGCGTCGTGGGAGGCGAACCGCGGCTCGATCTCGAGTATGCGGAAGATGTGAGTGCCGAGGTCGACATGAACGTCGTAATGACCAGCGAGCGCCGGTTCGTGGAGGTGCAGGGCACTGGCGAGCACGGCACGTTCGATCGTCAGGCACTCGACGCGCTGCTCGACATGGCGGGTTCGGGAATCGAGACGCTGTTTGGCGTGCAGGAGGCGGCGACGGCGTGAGCCGGCCGCTGCCGCGAGGCACGCTCCTTCTTGGCACGCGGAGCGCCGGCAAGCTGCGTGAGCTTGGCCCGCTGTTCGCCGGGGCCGGGGTCCGCGTCGTCGGACTGGAGGAGGCAGGAATCGCCCATTCGCCTGCGGAGGATGAGGTCGAGACGTTCGAGACTTTCGAGGAGAACGCGCTTGCCAAGGCCCGCTATTACCATCGCCTGAGCGGGTTGCCGGCGATCGCCGACGACAGCGGGCTGGCAGTCGATGCGCTAGGCGGGCGGCCTGGCGTGCATAGCAAGCGTTGGAGTGGGCGCGCGGATCTTCACGGCGCGGCCCTGGACGCGGCCAACAACGAAGCACTGCTCCTTGCGCTCGACGGAGCGTCCGATTGCCGGGCGCGCTATGTCTGCGTGGCCGCACTGGTAGACAGCGGTGCGGAGCGGACGTGGCGAGGCGAGACAACGGGGCATGTTGTGACGACAGCGCGCGGGACGGAGGGGTTCGGTTACGACCCGTATTTCGTATCCGACGAGCTCGGAGTGAGCTTTGGCGAGGCTGGTCTGGAGGCAAAGTCGCGGGTGAGCCATCGGGGCCGGGCGTTCGCGGGGTTGATAGCGTGGCTCAAGGAAGCGGGTTTTGTTGGCTCCGTTGACCTGCCTCATCGGGCTGGCTAGGTTCCGCAGTCTTGCGGGGCGTAGCGCAGCCCGGTTAGCGCGCCTGCCTTGGGAGCAGGAGGTCACCAGTTCAAATCTGGTCGCCCCGATCGGTTTGGCGGCCTCCCGCACCCAGCGGCAGAGGGACGTGTGCATTGGCCGCGGGCGGGTCGAGCGCCAGTAGCTCAGCTGGATAGAGCAACAGCCTTCTAAGCTGTGGGTCGGAGGTTCGAGTCCTCCCTGGCGCGCCATGGCTTGGGAGTAGGCGCCCTTAGCTCAATTGGCAGAGCAAGTGACTCTTAATCACTAGGTTGTAGGTTCGATTCCTACAGGGCGCATG
>DATKDD010000176.1:0-3993 GCA_035512875.1 Gemmatimonadaceae bacterium
CGGGCAACAGGTGACGCTGATAGCGGTGACGAAGACACATGGACCGGATGTCGTGGACGCAGCAGCGCGAGCGGGGGTTTGCGACGTCGGCGAGAACAAGGTGCAGGAAGCGTTGTCGAAGATGCCGGATGTAACGGAGCCGGTCCGCTGGCATCTCATCGGCCACATGCAGCGCAACAAGGTGAAGCACGTGGACCAATTCGCGCTGGTGCACTCGGTGGATAGCGAGCGGCTGGCCCGCGCGCTCGATGCGCACGGGCAGGCGCGTGGCAAGGCGGTGGAAGTGTTGTTGCAGGTGAATGTGTCTGGCGAGGCGAGCAAGGGCGGGGTCGAGCCTGACGAGTTGGACCGCGTGGCGCAGGTGCTGGCGGAGTTGCCCGGGCTACGCGTGCGCGGAGTAATGACGATGGCGCCGTTCGACGCCGGCGAAGGGACGCTTCGCCGAGTGTTTGCCGGTGCCCGAAACGCGCGTTCCGCGCTGGTCGCGGCCGGGCTCGCGGCGGACGAGTTGTCGATGGGCATGTCGGGCGATTACGAAGTCGCCGTGGAAGAGGGTGCCACCATGGTGCGGCTGGGAACCGTTCTGTTCGGCGCGAGGACCACATGATCGATGAACGCTTCAGCCTGACGCCTGTCGATGTACGGACGCAGGAGTTCGGCCGCAAGCTCAACGGATACGACCCGGTACGCGTGGAGGAGTTTCGCACGCGCGTCGCCGAAGAACTCGAGCGGCTGATCCGGCTGAATCACGACCTGGACAACAAGCACAAGGCCGCGATCGAGCAGCTGCGAGCCTTTCGGGACCGCGACAAGGCGCTGAACGAAGCGCTCGTTTCGGCGCAGCAACTCCGCGCCGACATGCGCGAGCAGGCCGAACGCGAAGCGCAGCTCATCATGCGCGAGGCACGTGCCGAGGGCGAGCGGATAATCGACGCCTCGCGCGCCGGAGTGCGGCAGGTGGAGACTGATCTGTCGGTGCTCGAGAAGACGCGCCGGGCGTTCATCAGCCAGATGCGCGCCCTTGCCGAGCGGCATCTGCACGAGCTCGAGGCAATGGAATCGACAGCGGCGCCGCCGTACATCGCTTCGTCCGCTCCCCCGCCGGCGTCCTCCGGCGGTTCCGAGGACCAGAGGCGCACCCCCGCCTGGCTCAACGCCGTCGTCAAGGAGGACTGATGGTGGCGGCGGAAGAGGCGGCGGGCCACACGCGCGAGCGGGTGGCGGCGGCGGCGGCATCGGTGCGCGAAAGATTCGCTCGCGCGCCTGACGCGGCGATCGTACTCGGCACGGGATTGGGTGCGCTCGCCGGCGAGATCGCCGTGGAAGCGACTCTACCCTACGAGACGATCCCGGACTTTCCGCGCGCGACGGTGGAGTCGCACGCCGGCCGGCTGCTGTGTGGCACGTTCGGCGGGCGAACGGTGGTGGCGATGCAGGGGCGGTTCCACCGGTACGAGGGCTACACGCTGCAGCAGGTGACGTTTCCGGTGCGCGTGCTCCGCGCGCTCGGCGCCGGAACGCTGGTAGTCTCCAACGCGTGCGGCGGACTGCACCCGCTCTGGTCGCCCGGCGACCTGATGCTGATCGCCGACCATCTCAATCTGCTGGGCGACAATCCCCTCGCGGGTCCTAACGATTTGGAGCTTGGCCCGCGCTTTCCCGACATGTCGATGCCGTACGATGCCGGGCTGCGGGCGGCCGCGCTCGAGGTCGCCCGGCGGGAGCGGATCACACTTCGCGAGGGCGTCTACGCCGCCGTGATGGGTCCGGCGCTCGAGACACGCGCCGAGTACCGGATGCTGCGCACGCTGGGCGCCGATGCCGTCGGGATGTCCACCGTGCCGGAGGTGATCGTCGCCGTGCATGCCGGAATGCGCGTGCTGGGCGTCTCGATCATCACCGACCAGTGCCTTCCGGATGCCCTGGAACCGGCTACGCTCGAGCGCATCGTCGCCGTCGCCCGTGCCGCCGAACCGAACCTGACAGCGTTGCTGCGTGGAGTAATGGAGCAGACGACGTGAGCGAGTCGTCGACCGGGCGCTTTCCACTGCTGCCGCCGGACCGCACACCTGACGAACTGGAGCGCGAGATCCAGGCCCGTTGGGCCGCCGAAGGTCTGTTCGACCGGATCGAGGCCGCCCGGAGCGGCGCGCCGGAATGGGTGTTCTACGACGGGCCGCCGACGGCGAATGGACGGCCGGGCATCCATCACGTGTTCTCACGGACGCTGAAGGACCTGTTCTGCCGCTACCACGTGATGCGGGGGTTCCACGTTACGCGTAAGGCAGGTTGGGACACACACGGCCTGCCAGTCGAGATCGAGGTAGAGAAGCGACTGGGGATCAGCGGCAAGCCCGAGATCGAACGGATCGGCGTAGCCGAGTTCAACCGGCTGTGCCGCGAGAGCGTGTGGACCTATCAGGAGGAGTGGGAGAGGCTGAGCGCGCGGATCGCGTACGACCTGGATTACCGCGAGCCTTACGTCACCTACACCAACTCGTACATCGAGAGCGTATGGTGGGCACTCAAGACGCTTCACGATCGCGGGCTGCTCTATCGCGGCCACAAGATCCTGCCTTACTGCGTACGCTGCGGCACGTCGCTCTCGAGCCACGAGGTGGCGCAAGGGTACGAGGATGTGAAGGATCCGAGCGTGTATGTGCGGCTGCGCGTTCGGGAATCGGGAATCGGGAATCGGGAATCGGTGGACGAAGCCGATTCCCGATTCCCGATTCCCGATTCCCGATCGATTCTGGTCTGGACCACCACCCCCTGGACGCTCGTTTCCAATACCGCGCTCGCGGTGCACCCGGAGCTGCCGTACCTGGATCTGCGGCGGCGGGATGGCGAGGGTGGCACCGTCATACTTGCCGAGGCCCGGGCGCAGGCGGTGCTCGGCGATGACTTCACCGACCGGTGGGAGGTCGTTGGACGCCTGACGGGCCGCGACCTCGAGGGGCTGCATTACGAGCATCCGCTCGACTGGGTGGAGTTCCCGGAGGATAGCAGGCACGGCGTCATCATCGCCGAATCGTTCGTCTCCGCCGACGATGGTACCGGTGTCGTGCACCTGTCGCCCGCGTTCGGCGCCGACGACTACGCAGCCGGACAGCGGCACGGGCTCGCGTTCGTCCAGCCGGTGGACGCACGTGGGGAATTCCCCTCCGGCATGCCGTTGATCGGAGGCATGTTCGTCAAGAAGGCCGATCCGCTGATCGTCGAGGAGCTGAAACGCCGGGGCGTGCTCTGGAAATCAGGTACGATCGAGCACTCCTATCCGCACTGCTGGCGGTGCGCCACGCCGCTGCTCTACTACGCTCGCGAGAGCTGGTTCGTGCGGACCACCGCCTATCGCGACCGCATGCTGGCCCGCAACGCCCGCGTGCGCTGGCAGCCCCCCGAGGTGGGTGAGGGCAGGTTCGGCGAGTGGCTGAGCAACAACATCGATTGGGCGCTGAGCCGCGATCGCTACTGGGGCACACCGCTGCCGGTCTGGATCTGCGAACGCAATACCGATCACCGCGTGGTGATCGGCAGCTACGCGGAGCTGGCCGAACGCCTGGGGCGTCCGTTAGGCGAGGATTTCGATCCGCACAAGCCGGGAGTGGATGAGTTGCGGTGGCCGTGTCCGGATTGCGCGAAAGCGGGAAACGGCGACGTTTCGGGAATCGGGAATCGGGAATCGGGAATGGCGATTTCGGGAATAGGGAATCGGGAATCGGAAATCGAAGCTGCTGAGGACGAGGGAGTAGCGGGCGTCGAGAGAGATCTCGACCATTCTCCCCGATTCCCGATTCGCGATTCCCCATTCCCGATGATGAATCGCGTTCCCGAAGTAATCGACGCCTGGTTCGACTCGGGCTCGATGCCGTTTGCGCAGTGGCACTATCCGTTCGAGAATCGCGACGTGATCGAGCGGCTGTATCCGGCCGATTTCATCTGCGAAGGGATCGACCAGACTCGCGGCTGGTTCTACTCGTTGCTGGCGATCGC
>DATKDD010000177.1:0-4460 GCA_035512875.1 Gemmatimonadaceae bacterium
CACGAATTCAGCCACGTGCTGAACGGGGACATGCGGCTCAACATCCGCCTGATCGGTCTGCTGTTCGGTATTCTGCTGCTGGCGGTGGTCGGGCGTACCCTGCTCTACAGCGGAAGCCGCGGCGGCCGGGGACGCCGCGACAACCAGGGCGGCCAGATCGCGCTCGTTGGGCTCGCGCTGATCGTGGTGGGTTACATCGGCGTCTTCTTCGGCCGGATGATCCAGGCGGCGGTGTCCAGGCAGCGTGAGTACCTCGCCGACGCCGCCGCGGTGCAGTTCACGCGAAACCCCGACGGGATCGCGGGCGCGCTCAAGAAGATCGGTGCGGCGGGCTCGCGGATACGGAATCCGCACGCTCAGGAGGCAAGTCACCTCTTTTTCGCGACCGGTTTGAAGAGCTCGATGGTGGGACTTCTGGCGACGCACCCAAAGCTCCCGGAGCGCATCCGGCGTATCGATCCGGCGTTCGACGGGAATTTCCCCGAGCTGACGGCGACAGGTGATGCGCGCATCGCGCCTGAAGAGCACAGCACGCTGGCGGGCGGGCGCGTGGCCGGCCTGGCCGGCACGCCGGGCGAGGCTTACGCGAGCATGCCTGTCGCGAGTACGCACCCTGACATGAGCGGTGCGGCGCTCCTCGAGTCGATAGGCACGCCGGGGCCGGAGCATGTAGCGTATGCCGCGAGCCTGCTGCGGTCGTTTCCCGAGTCCGTGCGGACAGCGGCGCACGATCCCGAGGAAGCAGTCGCATTGTTGCTGGCGCTCTTGCTGCACGGCGATGGCCCTGGCGCGGCCAGGCAACGTGAGGCGATCGACGCGCATGGCGGTGCCGCGATGCAGCTCCGCGTCGCCGAGCTGGCGCGCGCTGTCAGGGCACTCGGCCCTGCGGCGCGGCTACCGCTGCTCGACCTGCTGCTGCCGGCGCTGCGCGGGGGAGAAATGTCACCGGACCAGACTCGCGGTGTGTACGCCACCGCCGAGGCGATGGTTGCCGCCGACGGGCGGATGGACATGTTCGAGCTGGCGCTGCTGCACGTCCTGAGGCGGCAGCTCGCGATAGGCGAACGCGGCCGCGATGCGGCGAGTGCAGGCGACTCGGTCCACTCGTTCGCTCCTTTGCACCGCGAGGTCGAGACGGTTCTCTCCGCTCTGACCTGGTCGGGCGCCCATAACGAGCGAGAGGCGACGCCGGCGTTCGGTGCGGGCATTGCCGCACTGCCAGCGCTCGCCGGCAGCCTGACGTTGCGTCCACGCGGCACGGTCACCATTGAGGAGGTCGACGACGCGCTCGGCCGCCTGCGCACGGCCGCTCCGAGGTTGAGAGGGCGGATACTGGAAGCGTGCGTGCACACAGTCGCGCACGACGCGTCGATCGACCGGGAGGAAGCGGAACTGCTGCGAGCGGTAGCGGAGGCCCTGGATATTCCGGTGCCGCCGATGCTCGTTACCGACCACCTCGCAAGATCCAGCTAGCAGTCTCCCTCCGCCATGACGGGTGTCCCAGAACATCCTCGACATAGAGCGTCTTAACAGAGTAACGATGGCCTCGACGGCCTCCGTCTGCACAAAAGTGCTGGCTGGACGGAAATTCGGACGTGATGCCCCCATTCGATTGTCAATCGTCGATCCACAAGACGCGCCACGCGGCAGCGGCGGCGGGGGGTACTCTCAGAGAGGCGCTCGTCGCCTGGCCCCGTGCGATGCTCGTCCAGGCTTGCCGTTTGCCGCATCTCCCCAGCGCGCCAGGAACTCTGTAATGAACAGCCGCTCCTGGCGGGACTCCACAGCAACTCCGGCCAGCGCCATGGCGACGGCCAGCGCGAGGTGATAACCCTCCGAGCGTGACGATAGGGCGCGAAGATACGCGGGATGCGCCACGTTCACCCATACCGTCGTCTCGACGAGGCGGCCGAGCTCGGGATCGTCAGGCCTCGATGCGAATTGAATCGTCAGGCCGAGTTTGGTGGGACGGCGCGGTCCACGTTTCGAGAGCGGAGCGTCGAGAACAGTCGGCTCCATCTCCGTGAATCGCGGTTCCTCCGGCGAGCTCGACGTAGCATCAGTGTCTGACGGCGCGCGCTCCTCGTCAGTTCGATTCTCGTCGTCAGGCGCGACCGGTGTCGGCGAGGCAGTTGCCACCAGCTCCGCCGGGACATCATTGGCCGGCCGCGAGCCTCCGATCGGCAGGCTTCGCTGGCCTCCGCTCCGGCGCTCGACGAGCGTGGCCAGCATCGGGAAGGAATCGGCAAGATCGAACAGCACGCGCTCGAGGTCGCGTTCCACCGGCCGCGCGGCGCGGCGGCGCTGCCCGGCGTCCGATTCGCGGGCATTGCCCCATGCCGCGAGCTGCTCGGCGACGACTTCCTGAAGCGCCTTTCGATAAGCCAGATACAAGGCTCCGCGGGGACCGCTGCGAAAGAAATCGACCTTGTTGAGCGTGAGCGACGCGGCGAGCGCGGGTGCTTCGACCAATCCGGAGACCCGATCCGGGTCAGCCGGAGTGATGCCGAGCCAATCCCAGCCTCGCTTGATGACCTTGCCACAGGTGCTGATGGCCAGACCGCGCCTGCCCTCCTCCGCGGCTTGCCCCGTTCGTTCGAGGTATCCCCATGCGCTGGGTTTCCGTTTGCGCGCAAGCCTTACGCTGACCGGTGCCGCGTCTCCAGCCGCTGCACAATTACGCGTGAGCTCACTTCCGTTCACGTCGATCGACACGCCGTCAGGATAGTGAGGGCGCAGGATCTCATCGAAGCGCGGATCGAAAAGGGGTTCGAAATGGCGGCGCAGCATAGTCTCGAGGTACCCCACATCGAGCAACGGCGAGAGCGCATTCTCCAAGGCCATCCGCACCGCCGTGCCGTGTTCAGCAACCGCCCCTGGAGGCTCGATCCACCGCCAGGGTGCGCGACGCCGGCCGGAGAGTGCCCACGCGGTGGCGAGATGGTCCCGGCCCCGACGCGTTTCCGTGATGACCTCGCGGCTCAGAAGGAGACCGAGCTTGATACCCACACCGGCGAAACCGATCCCTTCCCCGCGAACCTTGGCAGACGCGGCTACGTCGTGAAATCGCCGGAGCTCGGACCGGCGCATACCCGAGCCATCGTCCAGGATGACGAGCGCAGCAGACTCGGAATCGGTGGTGATGCCTATCCTTGAGGCGCCCGAGTCGAGCGCGTTTGCCACGATCTCCGTGAGTACGGTCTCCTCGAGATCGCCTGGATAGGCATCGGCCAGGTCCTCGAGGAGATGAACGAGGTCGACGCGCGTCTCACCCATCGTCGGGTCTGGCTTTGTTGATCTGGGACATGTAGTGGCTGATTCGGAACTGTCGCGGTTGCGTGTGAGCTTAGTATGGCACTGGGGCGAGCCATCCTCAACATTCACCGAGGGAAGGCGGTGAGCCACCCCGTGCACCACAGCGTCACCCGAAGCCCGGCGGAAATCGGCCTATCGAGTGCTTTCCTTTGTCGTGTGCCTCGATTGAACCGTTCCCGATCGTGACTTACCCGTCTTCCGTGGCCATGACAGTCTGACCGAGAACATCCTCGACGTAGAGCATCTTCACCACTACCACCAGGGCCGCGACGAGCGGGGTCGCCAGGGCGACGCCGAG
This sequence comes from Gemmatimonadaceae bacterium, assembly GCA_035512875.1. Taxonomy (GTDB): domain Bacteria; phylum Gemmatimonadota; class Gemmatimonadetes; order Gemmatimonadales; family Gemmatimonadaceae; genus JALZIF01. The sequence goes on from DATKDD010000177.1 coordinate 3,614, forward strand.
CAGCCCCGCCGCCAGAGCAAGCGTCAGTTGCGCCAGCACGACTATTCCGGGCGGCAGGTAAACGGTCTTGCGGTCGATGATGGGGTTGACGAGCCAACTTTCCACAGCCTGTACGCCCATGTACAGCAGCGCAACGAACAGCGCCTTTTGCGGGCTCTCGGCCAGCCCGAGCAGCACGGCCGGAATGGCTGACAGCAGCGGCCCTAGGTTCGGTATGAAGGAGAGCAGCGCGGCAAGCAGCCCGAGCACGAATGCGAGGGGGACTCCAAGAGCCCAAAGTCCAACGCCTGTCATCACGCCTACCACGGTCATCGAAATCAGACGCCCCACCAGCCACCAGCGGAGCGTGTGCGCGATCTGAGCTAGAACCTCCCGCGCCCGCGGCTGTCTTCGTACAGGAATGAGCCTGACGATTCCATACAGGTATGGCTGTGGACCGGCAGCGAACACGAGGCCGAGGAAAATGATGATCACGAAGTTGGCGAGAACGGAGAATGTTCTCGATACAGCGCCGGTTGCCTTCGAGATGGCGCTCTCCCTGTCGGGTACCAGCTCCTCCGAACTGGGCAGCTGCTCGATGGCACGCTGTCCCCATTCGTGCCGCTCGAGCCGCTGCTTGAGCTCCTGGGCTGCAATAGGCAATCGCTCGCGAAGGTCTCTCACTTCCGACTGGATTTCCGGTCCGCGCAGCCAGAAGGCGAGGGTTAGGATAGCGAGCAATCCGATCACTACCGTGGCCAGACTGACGCCTACCGGCAGCGAGGTGCGGTCGCTCAGCCACGAAGCCGGCGTTCGAATCAGGAGGGCGAGAAGCACGCCGGCGAAGGCGAGCAGCACGACATCGCGC
>DATKDD010000178.1:0-9029 GCA_035512875.1 Gemmatimonadaceae bacterium
ATGCCAACCGGCACTCGTTCCGAGCGACACTCGACTCCCGAGCTCACCTCCAGTATCTCGCCGGTCGCCAGCTGCGGAAGAGAGCAGGCGAACTCCGTCAGTTCGATGGCCTTGAGAACCTCGGCGCGCGCTTCAGACATCACCTTTCCGTGCTCCTTGACGATGAGGGAGCTCAGCTCATCGAGATGTTGCTCGAGCAGTGCGCGATACCGATAGAAAATCTGCACCCGTTCACGGATGGGGCGCGTTGACCACTTGGGGAACGCGGCGCGCGCGGCTGCAACCGCCGCTTCCACTGCGGAGGGAGGTGAGAGCGGCGTGCGGGCAATCACAGATCCGGTCGCCGGGTCATGCACATCGATCAACGGGCCGTCCGATTCCACCCACTGCCCACCGATGTAGTTGAGAACGACGTGCGGGGCCGGTTGCGGCACTACGCCGGTAACGGCGTCAGGGGAGTCAGTCGCAGTCATAGCAGCCGGAATGAATGATAGTCAGGCAGTACTTCGGCCTTCCATTTCCGCCTGAAGCGCGAAGAACTCGAGCAGGTCCTTGAGCGACAGTATGCCGACGAGTGTGCCATTCTCGGCCACCAGCAAACGTGAACGGCGGCCCCGCCGCATTGCGTGAAGCGCGTCGAGAGCGTCGGCGTCAGGATGAATCGTGTTCTCCACCGAGCACGCGCGCGCGATATCGGCGACTGTGCGATGGCGCCAGTCTTCACGAGGAAGCGTCTTTAGATCTTCGGTCGAAACGCAACCGGTCAGCGTTCCATCATCCACGACCGGATAGAGCTTGTGCTGATGCCGGGCGATAACGTCGTCGACCAGCGATTGAAGACTGAGCCAGCTAGGTACGGACACCGCTTCGCTCCGAATGAACGCTCGAACGGGCTCGCCCTCGAGTGCGCGCCGAAGCAGAACCTGCTGGTATGATGAGCTTGCGGCATTTCTTACGAACAGACCGATAAGCGCCAGCCACATCCCGCCGATGAACTCGCCTTGCGCCACGACCATGTAGACACCGCCGACGATCAGAAGAAGCCCGAACACGTTTCCTACCGCGGCAGCCGTGCGCGTAGCGCGACGAAGATTCTTCCACTTGTGCCAGAGCGCGGCGCGGAGAATACGCCCTCCATCCAACGGGAAGGCGGGCACAAGGTTGAAGATTGCGAGCACGATGTTGATCGACGCCAGATAGTTGAGCAGCGCGGCGAGCGGGGTGGGCAACGGCAGAAAAAAGCTGACGACAATGAGCAGAATGCCGAGCGCAAAGCTGGCGACCGGACCGGCGCCCGCCATCAGGAACTCCGCCTTGGCGCTGGGCGGTTCCGCATCCATTTCGGCCACGCCGCCAAAGATGAACAACGTGATTCCGCGCATTGGGATAGCGTTCCGTCTGGCGACGATGGCGTGCGATACCTCGTGCGCCACTATGGAGATGAACAGCCCTATCGCGCCCCCCGCCCCCAGCAGCCAGTAGGTGAGAGCCGAGAAATTGGGAAGCATGATGGGGAAGAAGCTCGTCGCAAGCGACCACGTTACGAGCACGGCAAGAATGAACCAGCTGGGATCCAGCCGGATCTTGAACCCATAGATCGTGAAAAGGTGGATGCGCTTGCCGAACATCGCGGATCTGGAAGAGGTGGGGAGTCGCGTCGGGAAGCAGTACCCGTGCAAATCAAGATAACACCTGATGAACACTCCCTATGAGCTGACCTGACGACCGACTGTTACACGGTGAGCCAAACGGCGCCGTCGCGTTCTTCGACCGCGTAAGTCGTTATGGGTTGCTCGGCTGGTCCGGCGCAGACGGCTCCGGTCGTAGCGTCGAACTGGGAGCCGTGCCATGGGCAAGTAACGGTACCGCAGGTCATCAAGCCGCCGGCGAGCGACCCGCCCTTGTGGGTGCAACCATCGCCGAAGGCACGGTAGCCGTCCTCAACTCGCGCAAGCACGATTCGGCGCTCACCGATGTGCAGCAGTTTCATCTGATCGATCTCGAGTTCATCCCCCGTGGCTACTTTCGCCGGTTTGCCCGCGCTCGCGTCGATATGGGCCTCTTTCCATTTGCCGGCTCGTGCATAGCGGTGGTCCACGCCGATCTGATTTCGGTAGACGAGCGTGCCTCCCATCCATCCGCCGGCGCAGAGCAGCGCGACCGCACCACCTTCCACAACGAGTACGATCGGATCGGGCGCGACGCCCGCCGATCCGCGAACGAACGCAGTGATGGCGAACAGGGCAACAGCGCCCAGGTTCACGAGCATGTGCTTGGTTGCGCGAGTCTTGCCGGAACTGTTGGGCGGCACCGTGCCCAGGTAGTCGATGAAACCGGGGATCGCCGCCAGGAGCGCAAATGCGATCCCGGCGCGCGCCAGATAGGCTCCCGTGGTCCACAAATCGGGATCGCCGAGCCAGCGGCCAGCCACGTCGAAGGCGAATGCGCCTGTGAGGAAAGCAAACGGGAAGGGAATCAGCATCGCGTGCAGCGGATGGCCCTTGAAGCTGGCTCTGGAGCGCATGGGGTCGGGGGTCGAGGGTCGGGAGTCGAGGGAGTGTAGTTGCGCCGGGGCGCGGTTGCCAGCACTTTGAGCAAGGGACTCGGAGCTGCGGCCGCTCCGGATCTCGACCCTACCGCGCCCTCGGACTCTCCTCCCGGACCGTGATCGCTTTCTTCGTGGCGTGCGCTGCCCTGGGCGGCGTTGTTCTCGTTCTCCAGCTCGTCCTCGGCGTGATAGGCGGCGATCTGGCTGACCACAATGCGCACGGGCATCTGGATGACGGCCTGGACCTGATGAGCGTACGGTCGCTCTCCGCCGCCACGGCCTTTTTTGGCGTGGCCGGAGCTGGCGCGTTGACGTCGGGTTGGCCGCTGATACTGGCACTGGGGGTGGCGATCGTCTCCGGACTCGCCGCGATGTTTTCCGTTGCCTATCTAATGAGAATGATGCGCAGTTTCGAGTCGGACGGCTCCGAGAAGATCGAAAGCGCGCTCGGACAGACGGCCACCGTCTATCTTCGTATTCCCGGCGAGCGCGCGGGCGCCGGCAAGGTGCACGTCCCGATGCAGGGCCGCACGGTGGAATTTCAGGCAGTAACGCCGGGCGGTGAATTACCGTCAGGAAGCATTGTAGTGGTGCGCGACATCGTCGGGCCCGATACGGTTGAAGTCGTCTCTCAATCCGCTGGAGAATTGATCGATGGAATTGTATAACGCGCTGACCCTTCTGCAGGACGGGTTTTCAGCCGATTCGATGCCATGGGCGGCTGTGGCGGTAGCGCTGATCGCGGTCACGCTGTTCGGCATGTTGATGTTGTTCGTATCGCGCTACAAACGATGCCCGAGCAACAAGATTCTGGTCATATCGGGGAAGGTCGGCGCCGGAGAAGTCGCACGCTGCCTTTCTGGCGGCGGTGCGTTCGTGTGGCCGGTCATCCAGGAATACGACTATCTGAGCCTCGAGCCGATTCAGATAGACATTCCCCTGCGCGATGCGCTCTCGTTCGAGAACATCCGGGTGAGCGTACCGAGCGTGTTCACCGTTGCCATCGGCACCAGCGAAGAAGCGCGTACCAACGCCGCAATTCGCCTGCTCAAGCTCGATGGAGCGCAGGTGAAGCGCCAGGCGCAGGACATCATCTTCGGGCAGCTCAGGCAGGTCATCGCCTCCATGCGGATCGAGGAGATCAACAAGGATCGCGAAGCGTTTCTGCACAACATTCAGCAGTCGTTGGAGCCGGAGCTCAAGAAGATCGGCCTCGTGCTCATCAACGTGAACATCACCGACATCAACGATGAGTCGGGGTACATCGAGGCGATCGGGCGCAAGGCGGCAGCGACGGCGGTACAGCAGGCACGCGGCGACGTAGCCGATCAGGAAAAACTGGGCGAAGTGCGTGTCGCCGACGCCGAGCGTGAGCGGATGGTGCAGGTAGCCAACGCGACCAAGCTGCGCGACATCGGTGTGCGCGAAGCGGCACGCGAGCAGGCCGTACGCATTGCCGAGCTGGAAAAGGAGCAGGGGGTCGGCGAACAGACCGCGGCCTTCGAGCGTGAGGCGCAGATCAAGGACGCCGAGCAGCGAAAGCGCATCGCGGTCGCAACGGCAGAGGCAAAGGCCATCGCCGGCGAAGCGGAATCGCAAGCGGGGATAATCGCCACGCGCGCACAGCTCGCCTTACGCGAAGCCGAAGCGTTCCAGCTGTCCGAGACCAAGAAGCGCGAAGCCGAGGCGAACGTGCTGGAGAGCCAGAACCGCGCGATGGCGCGCGCGGCGGTCGCCCAGGCGGAACGTGTCGAAGCCGAGCGTCGCGCGGCACTCGAGGCGCCGGCCAAAGCCGAGAAGGCCAAGACGATCGTCGAAGCCGAAGCCGCCGCGGAAAAGGTTCGGATTGGCGCGCAGGCCGAGGCCGGGGCCATCTATGCCAGGCTGGAAGCCGAGGCCCGCGGGCAATACGAGATTCTGGCCAAGAAGGCGGACGCGCTGCGCCAGATGGTCGACGCTGCCGGCGGCGCCCAGCCTGCCTATCAACTGATGATGCTGGAGCACCTCGATACGCTCGCCGAAACGGCGTCGAAAGCCATCTCGAACATCAAGTTCGACAAGGTGGTGGTGTGGGACGGCGGTGGCGGCAACGAGCATGGGGGAGCAGCCGGTTTCATTCAGAACATGGGCAAAATGATGCCTCCAATGATGCAGGTGCTGCGGGATATCGCCGGCGTCGAGCTGCCCGGTTACATGGGAACGATGAAACCGGATGGGAAGGAGAATGCTGGTCGAGAGATCGAGCCAGTCGGCGCCTACAAGGCGCCCGAGGTGAAGGAGCCTTCGTCGAAGCGGTAGGCAGGAGGGAAGTGAACGCACGAGGGCCCGGAATCGCGACGCGATTCCGGGCCCTTCGGTTGGCGGCCACGCTTTGCTGACCCCGGGACGATCGCTCTCTGCCTCACTCTCTCCTCACCCACTTGCTATCGATTCTTCATTCAACCGCCATTTCCCCATCATCTGCCCGACGCATGTTCCGGTCATCGCTGGTCATTCGGACTCGTGCGCGGAGGTGGGAGATGTTCACGGTTCTGCCGGAATCGAATCCCGGGCCTGGAGGACGGCCCGGAATGACCCTGGCAAGCATGGCGATGCATGCGGGACTGCTCCTGCTAGGGGTGTGGGCGACGGCGGAGAGCGGCATCTCGCCCGCAGCGAGCCCGCGCGAAGTGGTCCCGGATGAATTTCACCAGCCGGCGCCCCCGCCGGATCCAGCGCCCGCGCCTCGTTCGGCGAATGGCGAGCGCACGATTCCTCGGGTGCCGGCCGCGCCGAGCGTCCCGCTGGCCGGTTTGAATATTCCCGATTCCCTGCCGTCGGTCGACTTGTCGCTAGGTGATCCATTCGTCAGTTCGGCCACCGGCAATCCTGTGGTCAACGGTGCAGGGCCCCGGGGCCCCGGGCTGGCGCCAGACGGCGTGTTCGACAATCGAATCGTCGAGAAGCCTGCGTTCCCGCTCGAGAGCAATGTCCCGCCGAAGTATCCCGACCTGCTCCGATCGGCAGGCATCGACGGCGAGGTCGACATCGAGTTCGTGATCGATCCTGACGGACGAGTCCGTGCCGGTTCGATCGTGGCGTTGCGCGCGGAGCACCGACTCTTTCTCGAGGCCGTGCGTGAGGCGCTCCTCGGCTACCGGTACCTGCCGGCCGAAGTCGGGGGCACTCCCGTAGCCGTTCGCGTACGGCAGAACTTCTCCTTCACGCTGATTCGCTAGGCGCGATCATCTCATCCGCCGCCGACGTGAAGGAAAAAAAAGGCGGCCATTCGGCCGCCGTGCATCGGGCTGTCGCTTCGCTAAGCCCGCGGAGAGTCCGGGTCCCTCTTCTTTCCTCCGACGAACCACGTCACCGGAATCAGGAATAACGGCGTGAGGAGTACGCCGAGCAGGGTGTTGATCCAGATCAGGGAAATGTAAAAACCGCTGAGTCCGAGTCCGACCCAAAGAGTGCCGAGTGGTCCGTGCGTTTCCAAGGTCGAGTCCTTTTGATGGTAACGCGGGGAAGTTATCCCGGGGAGAATCCAGAGGGAAGATCTGCGCGCGCGAAGTACTGCGGGCTGGAGGCAATCCCTGCTCCGGATACGTGCAATTCCTCACTCGTAGCTGGCACCCATGCCAAGGGTTCAGCAGGATGCATCAGGATTGAACGGATCAAAAGGATCTGTTCTGGGGCGGGTTCGGCAGATCGTTCTATGGACTCGCGGCTCTGGACCGAAGTGGAGCAACAAGCCGATGTCGAGATTGGTTGCTCGAAGATAGTTGTAAACCTGACGAGTTGCTGCTCGATGAAGATCGTATGTCGACTTGACCTCTACTGTGACTCGGCGGTCCACCACCATGTCGAGTCGTTGCGTTCCGAGCACCTCTCCTTTGTACATCACCTTTACACCTACTTCGCGCTCGACGGGATGACCGCGCGCCAATAGCTCGCGCTCGAGAGCCTTTACGTAAAGATGCTCGAGAAAGCCAAAGCCGAGCGTATTGTAGACCTCATAGAAAGCGCCGATTATGGACCCCGTGAGGTCATTCTCCGTCAAGTCCGCCAGAGCCATGAAGTACCATACAATCAGATCACACAAGACGCGCCATCGAAAGATCGCGGCTTTGATCTTTGGGCCGAGGCGGGATCGAATCCCCCTGATCCGTTAAATCCCGATGCATCCGGATGAACCTTTGGCATGGATGCTGGCTACCGGCTAAGGAACTTCATCAATTCGGAGCACCGGCGTCTCGATCTTCGAAACGCGAGTCGGCCTCCGACTTGCCAGCACGGAGCCAGCCCGGTCAATTGGTTGCATGGACGCCTCCGCTGCCATCGAGAACGCAGTTCGTGAATCACTCACCGGACCGAAACGCGTTGTGCTCGCTGTTTCCGGCGGACGGGACTCGATGGTGCTGCTGCACGCCGCCGCGCGATGTGTGCCGGAGCAGATCGCCGCGGTGGTGACGGTGGATCATGGTACCGGGGTTGCAGCGACACGCGCGGCGGCGCTGGTCGAGCGACGCTCGCGTACGCTCGGCCTCGAGGTGGTGCGCAGCAAGATAAGACCGGCGGCGCCGAGGGAGAGCGCCTGGCGAGCGGCGCGGTGGGAGGTGCTGCGCGAGGAAGCGGCGGAGCGTAATGCGATGATCGCTACCGCGCACACTTACGACGATCAGGCCGAGACGGTGCTCATGCGCGTCATGCGCAATGCGGGGGCGCGTGGGCTGGCCGCACTCGCCGCTTCGTCAGGCAGGCTGGTGCGGCCGCTGCTCGGCGTCGGAAGGGCGGAAATCGACGCCTATGCCGCGGCGCACGCCATCGAGTTCGTCGAGGACCCATCTAACCGCTCGCTCGGCCACCTTCGCAATCGCGTTCGACTCGAGCTGCTGCCGGCGCTCCTCACCGCCCGTCCCGAACTGCGCCACGAGCTGGTGGCGATAGGCAGACGGGCAGCGGCGTGGCGCGAAGGTGTAGAGCACGCCGTCGATGCATTCATTCCTCATCGGCAGGGCTCAGCCGGCTTGTCCGTCGCTCGTGAAGCGCTCCTCCCCTTTGGCCGTGAAGAGCTTCGCGTGCTCTGGCCAGCGCTTGCCGCTCGCATCGGAGTAGTGCTCGATCGGCGTGGAACTGAACGCCTGACCTCGTTTACTATTCAAGGTCGTCGTGGCGCCCGGATCCAGCTCTCCGGAGGCGTTGAGGCGGTCAGGCATCGCGATTGCCTATTAATCCGGCGCGCCGATGCGCCTGCTTTGGAGCGCCCGCGGCGCCTCGATGCCTCGACGGAGTTTGGCTCATGGCGATTCGTGCGAACCACCGCGCGCGGCGCCACGGGTGGAGATTGGGAGGCCGAACTGCCTCTGAACCGTCCGTTGCACGTTAGAGGTTGGCGGGCCGGCGACAGAATCATCCCGGCCGGCGAGCGCGGGGGTGGGGCGAGACGGGTTAAGCGGCTCCTGCGTGAATCCGGGGTCGAGGCCGGAATCCGGACTGGGTGGCCGGTCGTCCTGTCCGGAGACGAGATAGTTTGGGTTCCAGGAGTGCGCCGCGGGCTTGCGGCAACCGTCCGGTCCGGTCGACCGGTCGCCGTTTACCGGTGTGAGCGCATCGATAGCTGATCCGCGACTGGATGGGCGAGCCGTCAATCGCATCGTTTACGAGGCCGACACGATCGCGACCAGGGTTCGCGAGCTTGGCGAGGAGATCAGCGCGGCATATCCGACTGGTCACCTGCTCGTTCTCGGACTCCTCAAGGGAAGCTTTATTTTCCTCGGAGACCTGGTCCGGCAGATAACACGGCCACTGCAGGTAGATTTCGTTGTCGCCGCCAGCTACGGCGACGGCATGACGTCCAGTGGAAACGTAAAGCTCATTTACGATCCGGAAACAGAATTAGAGGGAAAACACATTCTATTGGTAGAAGACATTGTAGACAGCGGGCGCACGCTCAACCGGCTCATGCAGCTGCTGCGCGAGCGTAAACCCGGCTCAGTGGAGATTTGTGCGTTGTTGCACAAGCACATCGCCAGCGAGCTGCGCGACCCGGTGAAGTTCGTCGGATTCGATGCCCCACACGATTTTTTGGTGGGGTACGGTCTGGATCATGCCGAGAACTTTCGGCACCTGCCATATATCGCGAGCTTGCAGTAGATGCCACCAAATCTGCAGTCACAGCCGCCGAAGAAGGATCGCGACTGGGGGAGAATGTCCAAACAGCTCTCCTTCTGGATTCTGCTTATCCTGATTCCGCTTGCGTTCATCAAGCTGACCAATCCGACTTCCGAGCGGGCGCCAACGATCACGTACACCCAATACGATCGCGAGCTCGCGCGCGGAAACATTGCCAAAGTGACGGTGGAGGACGGCAAGGCGATCGTCGGCGAGTTCCGGCAGCCGATCTCGGTCAAGGGAAGCGATGCGAAGAGGTTCAACGTCCAGCTACCGGTATCCAACTCCGACGAAGAGCTGACTCGGCTTCGTCAGGCGAACGTCGAGATCA
>DATKDD010000179.1:0-4207 GCA_035512875.1 Gemmatimonadaceae bacterium
GGGTCCCGGACTCCGGAAGGGCACGCGGTGCGATGCGGCGCGGGCAACTACTGCTTTTTCTTCAGGCCGGGACCGGTGTTGCGCGCCGTCCCCATGACCACCTCCGCCAACGTGGTGCTGTGGGGACTGGGAGTCGAAGGACTCTCGGTGCACGCGACCGGCCGGCTGCTCGCCGACTTCGGGCGTGACGAGGTGTGGCCAGGCACCGATCCGGCGGTGCAACTCCTCGAGGGGTACGTAGCCTACGAGCGCTCGTTCGTGAAGGCGCGGGCGGGGCGGCAGCTCATCTCGTCGCGTCTGGAGCCGATGGGCTTCGATGGAGGATGGATGCGCGCTCGCTGGGACGATGCTGCGCTGGAGTTCACCGGGTACGGGGGCTGGGGACTCGGCCAGGCAAGCGCGCTCTCCGTACTCAGCCCCGCCCTCAACCCACTCGATGAATGGCGTCCGCGCGACCGGCAGCTGGTGGCCGGCGCGGAGGCTGCGTGGCTCTATCGAGACGTCGACGTGCGCGCGGAGTACCGGCGCGAGATAGACCCGCAGGACGATTACTTCGTCTCGGAGCGCACCGCTTTGTCGTTAGGAGCGCGCACCGGTGCCTTTCGAGCTGCCGGAGGGCTCGACTACAACCTCGCCGAAGGACACCTCGGGAGCGCCGACGCGACGCTCACTTATCTGCATTCGCGCTACTCGGTGTCGGCGGGCGCGCGGCGCTATCGTCCGTATTTCAGCCTGTGGACGCTGTGGAGCGCCTTCAGTCCCGTGCCGTACCATGCGGTGAATCTGTCCGGAGAGGTCCGCGCCACCGACCGGCTGTCGTTGCACGCGCGTGCGGAGCGGTACCGCTATGAAGACGCTGACGTCTCTACTGCGCTCGTTTCGCACCTCGAAGATAGAGGTTGGCGGGCGAACGCCGGTGCGCACGCGGCGCTGAGCGCGCGGTGGAGAGTCAGCGGGAACGTCGGACTCGAGCACGGGCCCGGCGCCTCCGGACGGTTCGCCGACGGCGCGGTGAGCTGGGTGCCCAACGAGCGATACGCGTTCGATGTGTATGGCGGGACAATGGCGCGCCCGCTCGAGCTTCGCTTCTACGATGCGACGAGTCGCTGGATAGGCAGCCGCGCCGAGTGGCGGTTCAGCGCCCAGCGGCGCGTGTGGGGCGACATCGCGTTCGTGGATGATGAGCGTGACCGCCCCGATGCGAGTGCCTCGTCGTTGAACCAGTTCCGCGCGCGTGCCGGCGTGAGTCTCATCTTCGGTACCGCCGCCGATCGGACGCCGCTTCCTCCGGCACGGCGCACCGGCCAATGAGGCTTCGCGCAACTCTCGCTCCGCCTATCGCCGCCAGCGTGGTGATCGCGATCGCGCTGTTTGCGGGTGCAGTATTGGCCGCGCCATGGGCGAGCCGGGCGCTCCAGGATCGGTTCCCGCACGACGAACATGCCGGGATGTTCCCACTGTGCATCACCTGCCATGCTGGAGCCGTGACGCAGGGGGAACCGATGTGGCCGGAGCCGTCAGGTTGCGCCTCGTGCCACGACGGTGTGATAACGTCGCGAATCGAGTGGGCGCCGCCTGCGGCTCCACGCTCGAGCAATGTGCTGTTCACTCACGAGTCGCACGATCGTGCGACAGTGGCGAAAGATCCCGCCGACAGTGCGCTGGTGCGGGAATGCTCGGCATGCCATACCGCGCAAGGCGCCCCTCGAATGGCGGTGCAGCATGCCGTGGTCGGAGAGTGCATCGATTGTCATCGACTCGGCGCACCGCACCTGGAGGTCGCTAGCGAGGCGTGCGCGACCTGTCACATGCGCCTGACCGACGCCCGAACGCTGTCTCGGGAGGACATCGCCGGCTTTCCGGAGCCTCCATCGCATAGCGCGCCCGATTTTCTGTTCAGCGGCCACGGCGAGGCGGCGAGGGGTCCACAGGCTTCCGGCCCACAGGCAGTGGCCGCGAGCTGTGCGACATGCCACTCGCGCAATCTCTGCCTGACGTGTCATGTGAACGCCCCCGAATCGCGGGTGATTCTGGCACTGGAGATGGACGAGCGGCCGCCCGTGCATGTGGCGTCGATGCCGGTGCCGCCCAGCCACATGGCGGCCGGCTTTCTGCGCGACCACGGACGCCAGGCACAGCGGGCGAGCGTCACCTGCGCCACCTGTCACACACAGGAGAGCTGCGCGACGTGCCACACTGGCCCCGCTTCGCGAGTGGTCGCGAGCCTCCCCGCCGCCGGCGATGGTCGCGCGGCGGGCGCGCAGCTCGCACGTCTGGTACCGCCCAACCACACGATCGAGTTCAGGGAAGGCCACGGTCCTGAGGCGAATGCACGCCCGATGACGTGCGAGGGGTGTCACCAACGCTCGATGTGCCTGGACTGTCACCGGCCGGAGAGTGCCCGGCAATCGAGCTTCCACGCGCAGAATTTTCTCACACGCCACCCGAGCGCGGCGTTCGCTCGCGAGGCAAACTGCAGCGATTGCCACAATCCCGCGCAGTTCTGCCAGAGCTGTCATCAACAGTCGGGACTGGTCGCGAACTCGCGAATCGGGCAGGCGGGTTACCACGACGCGTTCCGCGGCTTCAGCCTGGGACACGGTCAGGCCGCACGCCAGAGTCTCGAGTCGTGTGCGTCGTGCCACGCCGAGCGCGACTGCACGGCGTGTCACTCCGCTGTGGGCAGCGGCTTCCGGTTCAATCCCCACGGGCCCGGGTTCAACGCCGCGCGCTCCCTGTCGAAGAATCCATCGCTGTGCGTGGCGTGTCACGGCCGCGCGATCCCGGGAGGAAGTTAGGCGCATGACGAGTCACGGTCGATTCATCATGCTGCTGGCCGTGCTGGCAGCCCTGGCATGCAAGGCTGCGGATGAGGCTCCGAAGCTTCCGCTCGGGCACCCTCCCATCGCGAGCGATGGAGCATCGTCGACGGCGGCCGCACCGTTGATCGAAGGTGAGGCGAAGGCTGCGCTCGACAGCGGGAACGCGCTGTACAAGGCGAAGGCGTTCCCACTCGCGCTCAATCAGTATCGTCGCGCGGCGGATCTGGCACCTAGCGAGGAAGCGCCGCTGTTCGGAATGCTGATGGTTGCCAGCTCCACCGGCGATGCCGGGCTTGCCGACAGCGTTACGGCGCTCATGCGAGCGCTGCGCCCACAGCCCTCTTCGGACACGAGGGCCGACTCGGTGCTGGCCGGCGTCCATTCCGGGGTGCTTCCGCCTTCCCATCCTCCGCTGCCACCGAGATCCCCGTAGCGCACGACCTCAGGAGATGTAGCCGGAAGCCGGCCAGCGCCGAGTAACTGTCGTGCCCAGGCGATAGATTTCACGATCATCGCTGCTCTGGAACCCCACGCCGTTAAACGGCAGATGGGCAGCGACTCCGACCACCGGCTCTGATCGTGAACACCCTGCTCGCGGGGGCTGAGGCCTTCGCTCCGATCATGAATGTGCCATCGCCATCACAACGCGCGGCGATCGAAGCCGACGCGCGCGCGCTGCTCGTTTTGGCCGGCCCCGGCGCTGGAAAGACCTACTGCCTTACCGAGCGAATCCGATTTCTGATCGAGCGTCACGGCTTCGATCCGGCGCGTATCTGTGCCTTCACGTTCACCAACAAGGCCGCCGGGGAGATCGCGCACCGGCTCGAAGCGCGATTGGGTGCGGCCGCCGGGCGCATTACGAGCGGCACCATCCACGCGTTCTGCGCGGCGCTCCTGCGTACGCACGGCGCGGCCGTCGGCCTGGGGTCGGGCTTCGGCATCGCCGACGAGGAGTACCAGCTCGGCGTGCTGCGCCGCCTTCAGGGGCACCGGAACTGGCATCGAAAGGTGCTCACCCAATTCTCGGCGCACCGGTTCTGCGAGGTAGCACTCGAGCCTGACCACCAGAAGCTGTTCGAGCGATACGAGCGCTTTCTGGCCAAGCGGAACCTGGTCGATTACGACATGCTGATACTCCGCGCGGCCGACCTGCTCGAGCGCAGGGAGGAGACAGCGTCGATTCGCGGTCGCTGGGACGTGGTCCTGGTCGATGAGTTTCAGGATCTGAACCGGGCGCAGTACCGGATCGTGCGCGCGCTGGCCCACGAGCACCGCCATGTATTCGCGGTCGGCGACCACGAGCAGTCGATCTACTCCTGGGCCGGTGCCCATCGCATCGTCTTCGAGAAGTTCGTCAGTGATTTCGGCGGCGATGCGCGCCTCCA
>DATKDD010000180.1:0-8656 GCA_035512875.1 Gemmatimonadaceae bacterium
GTCCGTTACCGACGTCTATGGATATGTGAACAACCATTTCGCTGGACACTCTCCCGATTCCGCACGCAACCTTCAGCGCCTTCTTGGCCAACGAACAGTCGAGCCGAGCGAGATGGGGGAGCAGATGAGTCTGTTCTGAGAGCGGGGGTGTTATCTTCGACGCGGGACGCGGGACGCGGGACGCGGGACGCGGGATCCGGGAAGCGGGAAGCGGAAACGAAAGTTGCGCAGTGCGCAGTGCGAAGTGGGAAATGGAAGTTGCGCAGTGCGCAGTGCGAACTGGAATTGGAAGTGTAGACCGCGATTACAGTGCGTCTCTGACCTCGCCCCTCGCCCCTCGTCCCTCGCCCCTCGTCCCTCGTCCCTGGCCCCTCGCCCCTCGTCCCTCGTCCCCCGTCCCTCGCCCCTCGACCCTCGATGCCCCCCAACCCGATCCGCTCACTCTGGGACCGCTGGCACTCCAAACCCGGAGGCAAGCGGGTCTTTTCGCTGGTGCTGGGGCGGATGGTGCCATATACCGGAACGATCCGGCCGCGGGTGGAGGAGCTGCGTCCGGGCTACTGTCGCGTCGTGATGCACGACCGGCGAGGAGTGCGGAATCATCTCGAATCGGTGCACGCCATCGCTCTCGCCAACCTGGGGGAGGTTACCTCGGGCCTTGCAATGATGTATTCGCTGCCTGGTGAAGCACGGGGCATCGTCACCGGCATTTCCATTCAGTATCTCAAGAAGGCACGCGGCACCCTTACCGCCGAGTGCAACACCGGTGAGCCTGACTGGCGAACGCCGGCAGAACATGGTGTTACGGCGGAGATCCGTGACCAGGCGAACGACGTGGTATGCAAGGTCACCGCGACGTGGAAGCTTGGCCCTCGAAGTCCATGATCACCCGCCTGACTACATCGAAGGATTTCGCCGGTCGATGAGGATGCGCCAGTGGGTTGCGCTGTTGATCGGCGTGCTGGTGGCCGCAGCGTGCATTCGGCTTGGTTTCTGGCAGCTGGATCGGCGCGCGGACCGAAGCGCCCATAACGACACTGTCCACGCACGGACGGCGGCACCGCCGGTCCCGCTGTCGCAGCTTGGGCTACCAGCCGATTCCCTGCAGTATCAGCGAGTGCTGGTGCGGGGGCAGTGGGACTACCATCACGAGCTGGCGCTCACCGGCCGCAGCCACAACGGCTCTCCAGGCGTCCACATCATCACGCCATTCATCCCCAACGGCATCGAGAACGCCGTTCTCGTCAATCGGGGGTGGGTGTATGCTCCTGACGCGGCGGTCATTGACTTCGACCGCTGGCGGGTGGAAGACAGTACCGCGTTCATCGCCTACGTCGAGCTCTTTCCGCCGCCGGGTGAGCGTTCGCCTCGATCCACCCGGTCTCCGCGGAGCTGGCACCGGATCGACACCGCGGCGATTTCCCGCGACCTTCCGTACGCCATTGAGCCGTACTACCTCGTCGCGCTCCCCGACAGTGGCGCGCTACCAGCCGCCGACCGACCCGCGCGGCTCGCCATCCCGGCTATCGGCACGGGACCCCACCTCTCCTACGCCGTGCAGTGGTTCGCCTTCGCCACGATTGCCCTCGTCGGGTCGATGATACTCATCTGGCGGGACCGGCGCACCGGGTCAGGGTAGCGGCGTGACGGTCGGCGGCGTTCTGCGTGGCTCGATCAACCCCACGGAGTGTATACTATCGCTATTCTGATGCGGTGCGCATTCCCGCGCCGCCGTAGGCGCAGTAGCGGGCAGGTGGACCCGAACCATTCTCCACGAGCGTAAATCCATGGCCGATTCCTCCCAGGCTCTCGCTTCCGAACAGGAAGCGCGCGACGTCGCCGAGGCGGCGCGCGAGGAAGAGTGGACGCAGCCGAGCTTCGTTCGCGAGCTCTTTCTCGGCCGTTTTCGATATGATTTGATTCATCCTCATCCGCCTGACGATCCCGCGGAGGTGGAACTTGCCCGGCCGTTCATGAGCCGGTTGCGCGAGTTTCTCGAGCGGTATCCCAGCGAGGAGATCGATGAAGCGGGGCACATTCCGGAGCCGCTGGTTCAGGAGTTGCGCGACATGGGCGCCTTCGGAATCAAGATTCCGAAGGAGTACGGGGGACTCGGGCTCTCCCAAACGAGCTATATCCGCGCGATGGCACTGGTAACGTCAAAGGATGGCTCGCTCACGGCGCTACTCTCGGCCCATCAGTCGATCGGCTTGCCTCAACCCCTCAAGCTTTTCGGCACCGACGCTCAGAAGAAGCAGTACTTCCCGCGCATGGCCAGGGGCTCCATATCGGCGTTCGCGCTCACGGAACTGGATGCGGGTTCCGATCCCGCCAACATGCGTACGACCGCCACGCCGACGGCCGATGGCAAGCACTACCTGATCAGCGGCGAAAAGTTGTGGTGTACCAACGGCACGCGCGCCGAGCTGCTCGTCGTCATGGCCCGCACGCCTGACGTGGTGGTAAGTGGAAAGCCGCGCAAGCAGATCACGGCGTTCATCGTCGAGACGGCGTGGCCCGGCGTCTCGATCAAGCATCGCTGCCACTTCATGGGGCTCAAGGCGATCGAGAACGGCGTGATCGCTTTTGACAACGTGAAGGTGCCCGCCGAGAACATCTTGTGGGGAGAAGGAAAGGGTCTCAAGCTCGCGCTCATTACGCTCAACACCGGGCGCCTCACGCTGCCGGCCAGCGCGGCGGGCGGCGCGAAGGCCATGCTCGAGATGTCGCGCACCTGGGCGAAGCAGCGCGTGCAGTGGGGCGCGCCGATCGGCAAGCACGAAGCGATCGCACAGAAGCTCGGCAGCATGGCGGCATACACGTTCGCCATGGAAGCTATTGCCGAGCTATCGAGCGCGCTGGCTCAAAAGGGGGAATACGACATCCGGCTCGAGGCGGCGATCGCCAAGCTGTTCAACACGGAAGCCGGATGGCGAATCGTGGATGATGCCCTCCAGATTCGTGGCGGCCGGGGCTACGAGACCGCCAGTTCGCTCGAGGCGCGTGGCGAAGAACCGTATCCGATCGAACGCGGGATGCGAGACTTCCGAATCAACCTCATCTTCGAAGGATCGTCCGAGATCATGCGGCTTTTCATCGCGCGTGAGGCGGTCGATCACCACTTCAAGACGGCGTTCGATGTCGTGAACCCCAAGGCGAGCTCAAAGGAGAAACGGGCCGCACTTGCTCGATCGGCCAGGTTCTACCCCAGCTGGTACGCTTCGCGTTGGTTAGGCGCCGGTCGCTTCAAATCGTACGATGCTCCCGGCAGGCTGCCGCGACACTTGCGGTACATCGAGGGCACCACGCGGAAGCTGGGCCGCGCCATCTTCCACGCAATGGTTCGTCTGGGCCCCAAGCTCGAAAAGAGGCAGATGGTGCTCTTCCGCGCGGTGGACATCGGCGCCGAGCTGTTCGCGATGTCGGCGGCGTGCAGCCGCGCGCAGATGCTGGTAGAGCGCGGCGACAAGAATGCGATGGTACTGGCCGACCTCTTCTGTCGCGAGTCGAAGCTCCGCATCGCCGATTCGTTCCGCAACCTCTACGGGAAGAACGATGGCGCGCTGTACAAGACGGCGCAGAAGGTGATGGCCGGCGAGTTTGCCTGGCTGGAGAGCGGCATCATGGGCCTTTCCGACTTCACGCCAAAATCTGGCGGGGTGCCGTCTGTGGCGACTATCCCGGAAGAGGAGGTGGTGGGGGTGGGGGACTGAGGATCGAGGGTCGGGGGGTCGAGGGGTCGGGTCGACAGGCGAGGCGCGAGAGTGATTCTCGCGCCTCGCCTTTTCACATCGTGGTAGCGGTGTGCGCCGAAGTGGGACTGCGTCTGGCAGGCTCGTGACTTCGGCGCGTGATTGCGTAGGAGAGGAGCAGGCCAGCCGACAGGAACACCAGCAACAAGCCAATCATGATCGGGTCATCCTCCGGAAAGGGGAGAAGCTGGAGGACGATGAACCCCAATCCTAACGCGCCGATCACGATTCCCCAGCGCAGGGTTGGGTCTGGCTCTCCGCGCGCGGGTGCGGAGACGAGCGCCGCCGCCAACTCAGGGGACGCCCCGGTCTCGATCAGCTTTCGCCGGGTGCGGCCATCCGAAACGGCCCTGACGATGCCGACGAAGATGTAAGCGACGGTGACGAAGAAACCGAAGGGAACGAGTAACCCTTCCATGGGACACACTCCAGGCGAGGGGTGGTCTACCGGGTCTCGCGGGATGTATGCAGCAGTGGCCGTCGCCGAGCAAGAGGCACTAGCCTGGTGCGGCGCTCATTCGTCCCGTTCATACGCGGTATATCCCTCATCCGCGACCGCCTCCACGAGCGTTTCTTCGTTCACCAGAGTCGGATCGTACTTGACCGTGGCCGATCCGATCTCCACCGATTCCACTTCGGTCGCGGGAACCTTGTCGAGCGCTCCGCGCACCGCACGGACGCAGTGCTCGCAAGTCATACCTTCGATTGTGAGAGTGACGGTTTTCAATTGGAGCTCCTTTTCAAGATGAGAGATGCGAGTTGCGAGAGAAAACTCAACGCGGAAAGTGCGCTGTCCCCTAACTCAGCACCGCCGCCGCCACGCTCAGATAGATCATGATTCCGGCGATGTCCACGAAGCTGGAAACGAACGGTGACGAGGCGATAGCGGGATCCCAGCCAAGCTTGATGAATATCATCGGCAACGTCGCTCCGACCACCGTGCCGGTGAGTACTACGGCCATGAGCGTCACCGCGACAACCGCGGCCACTGCGCTCGACTGCCCCCACATGATCGCTCGGGCGTAACCGATCGTGCCGAGAAAAGCACCGAGCACAAGCCCTTGTCCGGCTTCGCGCGTGAGGACGCGCATTGCCTGACGCATCTTGACGTCGCCTACGGCGAGCGCGCGGATGATCAGCGTGGCAGACTGCGACCCGGAGTTCCCCCCCGAGCTGATGATCAGGGGAATGAAGAAGATCAGCGCGGCGGTTGCGGCGAGCGTGGCCTCGTAGTGGCGCATAGTCGTTCCTGTGAGCATCTCGGCCATGAAGAGCAGAACCAGCCAACCCGCTCGCTTTCGCGCGATGTTCCAGAATCCAGTCTGAAAGTACGGTCCCTCCAGCGGTGCCACGCCGCCGAGCATCTGCATGTCCTCCGTCTGCTCCTCTTCCATCGCGTCGATGACGTCATCGACTGTAACGACGCCCACGAGACGACCATCAGATTCGACGACGGGCACCGCGACCAGATCGTACTTCCGGGTCAGCTTCGCTACTTCCTCGCGGTCCGCGGTAGGCGCCACGGCCACTATGTCGGCCCAGGAGATGTCGCGGATGCGCGTGCCGGGCGGAGCGGCGAGCATCTCGCGAAGGGTGAACACGCCTTGCAGCTGTCCTTCGCTGTTGGTCGCGTAGATGGTGTACATCGCCTCACGCCGGCCGAGCCGCGCCACTGCCCGAACCGCCTCCAGCGCCTCCTCGACCGTGAGATTCTCTGATACCGATACGAACTCCGTGGTCATCAGTCCGCCAGCGGTGTCCGGCTCGTACCTGAGAAGCAGCTCGGTCTCGCCTCGGGCGGCGGTCGGTATCGCCGAGAGGATCTCCCCTGCACGCTCTTCTTCGAGGTCCTCGAGCACGTCGGCGCGATCGTCCGGCGTCATCTCGCTGACCAGCGCAGCTGCCTCACGCGTGCTCAGCCGCTCGAGCACCTCGGTTCGCAACTCTTCGTTGAGGTACTCGAGAACGTCGGCGGCCCGCGCGGGTGGCAGCACACTCAGCAGTGTCGCCACGCGCTCCCTGGGCAGCGCTTCCGCGATGTCCGCGAGGTTTGCCGGGTGCAATTCCTCGGTCTCGGCGGCGACATCGCCCGGCGACTCCTCGAGCATGGCGAGGATGTCGGGAGCGAGGAGTGCCGCGACCGGGCGATCGTCCTGGTGGTGTGGCGTCATCGGGACGTCCTCGCGGAAACTTGGGTCGAAGCTATCCGTAGAATCGGAATGGGCGGGCAGCGGGCGCGTGAAGTTAGCGGCAGTCCGCTTGCCCGAACAAGGCAAAGGTGGCGCTCGCTTACGGCCGGCCCAAACCATTTGCCTGGACGTCTTGTCTTATTCGCAGGCCGCGGGTCCTGGCAGCTCGCGGTGAGGTTGTCAATCACCGGCGCTATCCATCAACCCCGAGGTCGAGATGCGCGCAGAACTCGCGCTCGCCGCTGCCGCGGCGCTCTCTCCGTTTGCCAGCGTATCAGGTCAGGACGCCCAGACCACGTCGCTAGGCCGTCTCGCCGAGAACGGAATGTCCGCCGCGACGTCCGCTTCGGCCGCACGAGCACCGAGCGCGCCGGTGATCGATGGGGTGCCGGACGACGCGGCATGGGCCGACGCGCCGGTAATCGATCAGTTTCTGGAATACGAGCCGAATGAGGGCGCTGAATCGCGCTTTCGCACCGAGGCGCGCGTGCTGTACGACGACAGGAATCTGTACGTTCTCGTCCGCATGTTCGATCCCGCCCCCGACAGTATCGTCTCGCAGCTGGCGCGTCGCGATGTGCGCGTGTACTCCGAACAGGTCAAGCTGGTCATCGATTCGTACAACGATGGCCGCACTGCCTATCAATTCGCCCTCAATCCCGCGGGCGTCAAGCGCGACTTCTACGTTCACGGCGATGT
The DNA here is from genome assembly GCA_035512875.1 of Gemmatimonadaceae bacterium. Classification (GTDB taxonomy): domain Bacteria; phylum Gemmatimonadota; class Gemmatimonadetes; order Gemmatimonadales; family Gemmatimonadaceae; genus JALZIF01. Next base: position 6,641 of record DATKDD010000180.1, read on the forward strand.
GAACGAAGATCCGTCCTGGGATGCGGTCTGGGATGGGGAGGCAACCATCGATTCGCTCGGCTGGACTGCGGAGTTCAGAATTCCCTTGAGCCAGATTCGCTTCGCCAACCGTCCCGAGCACACGTGGGGGCTGATGATCGTGCGCGATGTAGCGCGCACCGGCGCGCGCATCAGCTGGCCGCTCTACCGCCGAAACCAGCAGGGGTACGTGTCTCAGGCCGGAGAGATCACCGGAATCCGCGATCTCCCATCCCCGCGGCGCCTGGAGATCTCACCATACGTGGTCACCAAGAACGTGACCGTTCCCGAGGCCGGCGGCTTTGGGCATGAGACGAAGTTCACCGGCGGCGCGGACCTCAAGTACGGGCTCGCCTCCAACTTGACGCTCGACGCCACGATCAATCCGGACTTCGGACAGGTCGAAGCCGATCCGGCGGTGCTCAACCTTTCCGCGTTCGAGACCTTCTTCGAGGAACGCCGACCCTTCTTTCTCGAGGGAACCGGGATCTTCAGCTTTCGCGTGAACTGCGGGGACATCGATTCCGGCTGCACCGGACTGTTCTACTCGCGCCGCATTGGACGGACCCCACAACTGGGCGACGTCTACTCGGATCGGAGCAATCCACTCTCGACGACGATCGTTGGAGCGGCGAAGCTCACCGGCCGCCTGTCCAACGGCATGTCGATAGGCGTGATCGACGCCGTGACGCAGGAGGAGCGCGGTCCCCTCGACCAGACGATCGAGCCGCTGACGAACTACGCCGTCGCCCGCGTACAGCAGGACCTCAATGATGGTCAGAGCGGTATCGGGCTCATGCTGACCGGCGTGAATCGTCAGCTCGATGAATTCACGGAGGGATACCTGCGCCAGAGCGCATACGCTGGTGGTGTCGATGTGCGCCACCGGTTCTTCGATCGGAAGTACGAGCTCGCAGCAATGGTATCCGGGAGCCGGCTCGCCGGCACCGAGCAGTCGATCGATCTGCTGCAGCGCTGCACCCCCTTTGGTTGCACCCATAATTACGAGCGTCCTGACGATGACGTGCAGTACGATCCGACGCGAACGTCACTGAGCGGCAATGCGCAGCGGATCTCGGTCAGCAAGTTCGGCGGCGGATCCACCAGGTTCCAGACCGTTTATCAGCGATACTCCGCCGGATACGACATCAACGATCTCGGCTTTCTCGCGCGCGACGACCATCAGATGTTGAGGAACTGGTTTGCTTTCTCGCTCAACCAGCCGACGTCTTACTATCGGCGTGCCCAGTTCAACTTCAACCAGTGGACGGAGTGGACGGCGGGCGGCCTGCCGATGAATTTCGGCCTCAATCAGAACAGCCACGTACAGTTCCCGAACCAGATGTGGGCGCATCTGGGATTCAACTACAATCCCGAATGGATGACCACGTTCGACGATCGGGCGGCTCGCGGTGGGCCGGCGGTGCGCAAGTCCGCCAGCACCAGCTTCTGGGCCGGCTTTGAAGGCGACGGCCGCAAGCGCATAACGCCGTTCTTCTGGTTCGGGGGCGGCCGGAGCGACGCCGGGAACTCCAACTACTGGTACGCCGAACCGACGATGACGATCCGCGCCTCCAGCCGCTTCGACGTTCGCCTGGGCGCATCCTACCAATCCTCGGTGAACGACAATCAGCACCGCGGAAACATTCAGGATGCCACTGGCAGCCACTTCACCTTCGCCCGCCTCGAGCAGAACACGTTCAGCCTCACGTCGCGCCTGAACTTCACGGCTACGCCCACGCTGTCGCTGCAGTTTTATGCCCAGCCCTTCATCTCGACCGGCACATACTCGGACTGGCGGGAGCTCGACGATCCCCGCGCGAATGAGTACGCGGACCGCTACCAGTCCTTTGCCGGAGGCGATCCGGGCGGCTTCAACTTCAAGCAGTTCCAGTCGAACTCGGTGCTCAGATGGGAGTATCGTCCCGGATCGACGCTCTTTCTCGTGTGGTCACAGGGCCGGGATGCTTTCGTGCCGGGAGCATCCGAGTTCGCCTT
>DATKDD010000181.1:0-2233 GCA_035512875.1 Gemmatimonadaceae bacterium
ATCTGCATCGTCCTGGGTCGCCACTCGGATCACCGGCCCATCTCGTGGTCGTTGGTCGGATATACGACGCCGGCCATGACTGAGGGGTTTGAAAGCTACGAAACTCCGCTCCGCCGCGTACACGGAAAAGAACACCGCGGACGGTTCCCGGTAGGAACCGCCCGCGGTGCTTCGACCCGATGCTCACGCGAGGCCACCCTCGCGCGTGTAGCGCTACGCTCGAGCCTCGTCGTCGCGCCGGCCCTTGGCGATCGACGCGCCACCCCAAGCAGGTGCATCGCTGGCCGGGAAGGATTCCTCCGACGCTTCGTCGACCACCGACTCAGCCTCGGCCGTCGTGAACACCTCGACCATCTTCTTGCAGAAGGCTGGCAAATCGTCAGGCTTGCGGCTCGTCACGAGTCGCTGGTCCACCTGTACCGTCTTGTCGACCCACTCGCCGCCAGCATTCAGGACGTCGGTCTTCAGGCTCGGCCATGACGTAATGGTTCGGCCACGCAGAACGTCGGCTTCGATCATGACCCAGGGCGCGTGACAGATCGCCGCCACCGGCTTGTCGAGGTCGAAGAACTCCTTCACGAACTCCACCGCCTTGGCATTCGTTCGAAGGCGGTCCGGATTGGCCACCCCTCCCGGAATGAGCAGCGCTGCGAAGTCGCGCGCGTTCACATCTGCGATCGCCGCGTCCACGGTGAACGTGTCGCCCTTGTCCATGTGATTCATTCCCTGGATCTCTCCCTCCTCGAGGGAGATGAGTTGCGGCTTGGCGCCCGCCTTGACGAGCGCCTCCCAGGGCGTGGTCAGCTCCACCTGCTCGACGCCGTCAGTCGCGAGAACGGCGACCTTGCGTCCCTCCAGTGCTTCTGCCATGAACTCGCTCCGCGTTATGTGTTTCGTTTCCGCTCGCGCTCGCGTTGCTGCGCCGGATTCTCCTTCGACTCGGGGATCATGCCCGTCGCTTCCTCTTCCGCACGCTGCTCGGTCAAGCGCTGCCGCTCTTCGTCCAATATGGCCGGATCCGGGCCCCGGTCGTCCGAGTCCGCTCCCGGCTCACCCAGATCGCGATGATATTGGTCAGGTCGTTTGCTGCCCATGAGATGACCTCTCGTTGAAATGGAACGGAAGGATGAATCTCACGAAGCGTGCCGCAGGATCAGCGTGGACCGATGCCGTGCTCGCGGAGCACCGCGCGCACCCTGTCCAGCGGAATCGCCTCCATTGTGCGACCTCGGCTGGTTACCGCGGTGGCCATGAACAGCGAATTGTAGATGGCCTCTTCCGTTGCCTCGACCACCGCCGCGAATAGCGCGGAAGTCTCCTCGTTCGCCAACTCTTCGGTGCTGAGCCGCTGGGCATTCCACGGCCGTCTCACGCCTGAAGCCGTCGAGAACGCTATCACGTAGTCACCCGAGCCGTTCGAGGCGAACGAGCCGGTTCGCGCCAATCCCATGATCGCGCGCGCCCCGAGCCTCTCCAGGTTACGATCGCTGAGTGGGGCGTCGGTCGCCACGACCATCATGATGGAACCGTCGCCTCGATCGCCGCTGACGGCGTTCTCGAACGAATAGCGGCCGATCGCCCGTCCCACAGGAGCTCCGAGCACCTGGAGGATTCCTCCAAAGTTGCTCTGGACCAGTACTCCCACTCGATGTCCGCCAAGGGTGGCAGGAAGCACGCGCGACGAGGTGCCGATGCCGCCTTTCCAGCCGAACGCGCTGGTGCCGGTCCCCGCACCGACGCTCCCTTCGCGCACCGGGCCGTCCGTCGCGCCGGTCAGCGCCTGACGCACGTGCTCGGCAGTGATCGGCCGCGAACGTATGTCGTTGAGCCCGCTATCGTTCGTTTCCCCGACCACGGGGTTGATCGATCGGATCTGTGCCATCCCCGGCTGCTCGAGCATCCACTCCGCCATCGCGTCGGCCGCCTTCCACACGCAAAGAGTGCACGTCAGCAGTATCGGCGTTTCCAGCTCACCAAGTTCCCGCACCTGCGTGACGCCTAGCAACTTGCCGAATCCGTTGCCGACGACGATGGCGGCCGGCACGCGCTCCAGATACGCGTTGCCGGGGTGCGGAAGAATGGCCGTCACTCCGGTGCGTACAGCGTCTCCCGTCGTAACGGTCACCTGGCCCACTCGTATACCGGCAACGTCGGTAATTGCGTTGTTCTGCCCGGGCGCAAAAATGCCAGGCGCCACGCCAAGGTCGCGCGCGCGCACGCGAGCGGACGTTGT
>DATKDD010000182.1:0-4401 GCA_035512875.1 Gemmatimonadaceae bacterium
TCAGCGTGGCTGCCCATGTGCACGTCGCAGAATGAGCACCAGAGCCCATCGCGAATCACTCCATCGATCAGCTGCTGGTCGCCGAGCTTCACGCCGTTCCGCAAGCCATACAGGTAGAAAGGCGCATTGGACATCGATTCCTGACCGCCGGCCACGATGACCTGCGCATCGCCGGCCTTGATCGCCTGCGCCGCGAGCATCACCGCCTTGAGCCCGGATCCGCAGACCTTGTTGATGGTGACCGCCGAGGTGGTGGCCGGAATGCCGGCACGGATCATGGCCTGTCGCGCCGGAGCCTGTCCCACACCCCCCTGCACTACGTTCCCCATGATCACTTCCTGCACTTCGCCTGGCTCTATCCCCGCGCGATCCACGGCGGCGCGAATGGCGATCGCTCCCAGATCGGGAGCGGAGAGGGGCGCCAGAGCGCCGAGAAAGCGACCGATCGGCGTGCGTGCAGCCGAGACGATGACTGGTGTCGTAGCGGATCTATCGGACATGACCGTGGCTCGCTGTTGAGCAGTTTCGGCAGGGCGCGTGCAGCTGCCGGACACGAAAGGTAGCCCGGTCGTGAGAGCCGGCAAAGACAGCTGGGTGGCCGCGGGCACCCGCACGGGCGTGGGACAGCGCTAGTTTCAACCAGCAGCGTCCCCGACCGCGCTCGGCGGCAGTCTCGCGCCGCGGTCGATCGCCCATCCCTGAAAGCGTAGAATCATGCATACCTATCTACTTCGAGGCTTTACGGTCGAGGTGGACAATACCAGGCCGGACGTTGCGACCGCTGATGTGCTGGATCGGCTGGATGAGGCACTTGCGCTCATCGAGGCCTATCAACCATGGCGGCTCCGGCACCTTCGGCGGGACCTGCGCCGCTTTCGCATCGAACGGTTCCCATGTCGCGGCGCCTACTTCCCGACGGAGCGTATCTGCCTGACGGAACTGACATTTCTGGCGCGCCGGGACATCTCGGCCGCGCCGGTAGCCGCATCGATTCTGCACGAGGGCATGCACGCACGGGTCGATCGCCGCGGGCTGGACCCCGCATCGCGAGATCTCGCGCGCGAAGAGCGGCTCTGCCGTCGCGCGGAATTGGACTTCGGCCTGGCGTTGCCGCGCGAGCTTGGCGAACCGGTGGTCGCTCGCGCCGCTGCGGCGCTCGCATCCGCAGATGAAGAGGTGGCGCCGACAATCGACTGGCGTGAGGCGCTCAGGAGGCAGGAAGCTGTAGATCGGGGAACGTGGATCGCGTGAGCATTCCCCGTTCGAAGAGCGCATCGTGATGCTCGGCGGATTCCGTCACAGGGTAGCAATTACGCGGTTGTCCGAGCTGCGCCTGTAGTGCGCCGCATAATCGACCTTGCGCTCGAGCGCCTCGATGACTCCCTGCGCGAAGTTGACTCCCTCGTAAAGCTGAGCACTGCCTAGCCCGCCCGGACTGAACACGTTGATCTCCATCAACTTGTTGCCGACGATGTCGAGGCCGACCAGAAACATGCCGTCCATGACGAGTTTCGGGCGAACGAGGTCCGCCAGTTCCAGAGCGGCATCGGTGATCGTCGCCTTGGCCAGTTTGCCGCCGGCGCTGATGTTGCTGCGCATGTCGCCGCCGGACCGCTGCCGGCGGAACGCGGCGAATTTGCCCTCGTACTCGAAAGGCGCCCCGTTCATCATGAACAGGCGCGTGTCCCCTTTCGCGGCCGCCGGCAGGTACTCCTGCGCAATCACGTATCCGTCGCGCACGATCGCGTCGATCATCTGATTGAGATTCGACGCATCTTCCGGCTTGACCAGAAACACGCTCTGTCCGCCGGAACCGGTGAGCGGCTTGAGTACGATCGTTCCCTTCTCCGCTTTCAGGAATGCCTTGATGTCCGCGCGATCGCGTGTGATGATCGTCCGCGGACGCACCTGTTCCGGAAAGTCCTGGAAGTACATCTTGTTCGCCGCCGACGAAAGGCCGTCCGGATCATTCAGCACCAGCAGGCCACGCTGCCGCGCGCGCTTTCCGAAGATGATCCCAGCCTGCTGCGCCCAGGGACGCTCGATCGCGTCCTCCGAGGGATCGTTGCGCAGCAGCAGCACGTCGATGTCGGATAGCGTAAGGCGCTCCAGTTTGGCGTTCTCGCCCTGCACCGCGGCAAGATAACTTTCGCCATCTGCGTACTTCTTCTTTGGTGCCGCACGCGCCCTTGTGCGAATCTGCCCGTCGGTGTCGTACGCGAACTCGCCGACACCGATCATCCACGATTCGTGGCCCATGCCCACCGCGGTGTACGCCAGACGCGTCGTGGTGTACTCCGCTTTCTCCGTTTCCACGTCATTGACCACGAATCCAATCCTCATTGATCCTCTCCCTCGAGCAGATCCGGCACAGTCAATCCGTCGCGCAGTCTGGCGAGCTTCGCCTCCACCAACGGACCGGTGAGATAGTGCGGCATGAGCCGCGGCGGGTTGAGCACCCCACGCCACCGCAGCTCTTCCATCATCGGCACGTGCTCGAAGGCGATCTTGCCGACGAGCAACGGCTCCAGCGCTCCGCCATCCGCAAAGTAGCGAAGCAGGCGAACGAGACCTCGCAAATAAATCGCGTCCTTCGTGAAGCCGCCGCTCCGATAGACCCGCGCGCACAGCGTGAACGCCGTGGCGGGCACGAACCCTCGTGTCTCCGTCAACTCGCGCCAAGTGTCGATGAACGGTGCCCCCTCGATGACCCGCTGAGCGGCAAGCACACGGCCGGCGAGCAGGCGCAACCGCTGCACGTTCAGCCCGCCGACCAGCCATTCGGAAAGCACGGCAAGCCCCTCCTGCAGCTCTTCGTATCCTGCCAGTCCGGTGGCCAGGAGTCGCAGCGGCTGCGCGCTGCCGTTATGAAACGTCACGACGTGTGTACCGACTTCGTGCTGCACCAGCGCCCGCGCCCGCAGAGGCGTCATCGATACCGAAGCGCCAATGAGCAGGTTGCCGTTGGAGACGATCAGACCGCTGACGTCTCCGCGAATCTCCGCGGTGGCGGCCAGCGTGGGATCGTGCGACCGATACCAGGCGAGCTCCGCCTCTCCCAGCCGCAGCACATCCCCCGCCGTCAACCGGTCGCCTGACGATTCCCGTTCGGCCGGCAGGGACCCCAGCAACGTCATCGCCTGGTCGAGCAGCTCCGGCTTGATCGCGCCGTAAACCTGCAGGCTGCCGAACAGAAAGCGCGGCGTCCCCCGGTCGGTGAGCATCGTGACCTTGCGGTCCAGCTCATCCCGGGTGTCGTCAAGCAGGTGCGCCAGCGTAGGGTCATCGATCTCCTCGGTTGCCACCGAGTAGAGCTTGCGCTTGAGCATGGGAGCGTCGACGACCAGCGGGCGATAGTCGAACACGGGCTCGGCCTCGCCTCCGCGGCGTGAGAATTCCGCCCACGCGGCGTCGAGATTGACCGGCGTAACCTGCAGCAGGAAGTCGAACGCCGAGCTGATCTCGGAGAGGATCTTGTCGGCGTCCCTTACCGCGCGTGAGGTGCGGCGAGGGCCTAACGCGTGGTAGTGTGGCGGCGTGTGGGTTGTATGCGTCACCGAGAAATGGAACGCCGTCTGCCGGAGCGCCTGAGTCAGCCCGCGCCGCAGCCGCCGGTAGACGACCGGGAAGGCGATCGCCCTTCCCCCCTGCCGGTACATCGGCTGGATCGCAATGCCGAGCCGGTGCAGCCGGTATCCGTCACTCCCGGGAACGTCGATCGGTTGCAGCCCCGGAGGGTGCGCCGGCATCCCGCTCTCGACGCCCACCTCCAGCGCGATAGGACGGAGGGGAATGTCACCGAGCGCACGAATCAACTGCTCTACCGTCGGGTCTTCCCGCGGAAGGGTCTCGCACGCCACGGTGAACGACGGCCGCCGGACCGCCCGTGCCGCGCCGCGACCGCGCACACCGGTGGGCGCCCGCCACATCTCCAGGAGCAGATAGGCGCCGAACCGTTCCCCTACGGCGGAGGCGATCGCCGCTATCAACCGCGAGGTTTCGTCGTGCGCCTCGGGAGCGTCGGACGCGATGAGCCAACTCGCTCCGCTCGTGACCAGCCGCCGCATGTCCACATCATCGGGTTCCGCGTGCGCACGATACAGCATGAGGAAGGGGAGTGAACGCTCCACGTGGATGTGCGCGCCGTCGCCGAGAGAGCGATGCACACGCTGACCGGCCGTCACTCGCGCCACGATCTCTTCGATCGCCTCATCCATGACGCGATTCTCTCCAGTCACGCGTCCACACGCCGCAGATCCGCGAGCAGGACTGGCACGGCCGCCGCCAGCCGGCGGCCAATGATCCCGATCCGCGCCTCGTCAGGCTCCCCGGTCCACTCATCCATGAAAGTCTTCTTGAACTCGATGGCCAGGGCACAGGCGTCCCCAGGATAGCGCGCCA